>CALBNP010000184.1 GCA_937896505.1 uncultured Bacteroidales bacterium
TGATGGCAATGGTCTTGCTGTTGGCATTGCAGTCGCCGGCATAATAAACGGCATCATAGACGGCGAGGTCGGCATCAGCACCTGGTTCTTCTTGCTTATATTCTTCTGGAACAGGAAGTTGGCGTTGCAGTTCAGGCAGCAAGGCAACGTAATGAGCCAGTTGCTTGGTCCATTCTTGGTCCTTGATGAGGATGAAGGCTTCGTGAGCGGCCCTGGTGCCAAACAAACCATCGGTGTAGTTTTCGATAGGTCCAACCACATAGTCGATGTTGTTGTTGCGGACGGTCATCCATTGCATGTCGCTTTCGTAGTAATCGTCGGTGCGGAGGGCTTTGGCGCGGAGCTTCAGGTATTCTGCAAACTCGGCATCGCCAGCCAGTTCAGAGGCTTGGTCGAGCAAGTTTGCTGCCTTTTCGATTTGTTCAGCGAAATAGTCGTGATACCAAACACATTGGAAATTGCCCAAACTGTCGCGGACAATCATGGTGTATTGGCTGTCCTTGTTAGGATCGGTGAAGGCTTCCCATTCTTCCATGGTCATGTCGGTAGGGTAGAAGCCGGCACCTGCAGGTTTTTCGTTTTGGCCTTCCACAAAGACGCTGTTGTTGTCTAAGCCATCCCAAGGACCATAGCAAATCTTGGCCATTTTCTGGATGTCAGGGTCGGTGATGCTGTTGAGCAGAGCATCTTTGTCGCCGTAGTTTTCAACCCAATAGAGGTCGTCCATGATGTTGGCGGCTTCGAACAGCAGAGGCAGCATTTGCTTCTCGTTGTCGCTGAGGTGGCTGATGTCGGTCGTCAAGGTGTATTCGGCGTATTTGTCCGAAAGTTTAGCAGTTGGTTGTTCTTCCTGAACGGGTTCAGGGGCTTTGTTTCCGCAAGCGGTAGCGAAAAGGGCTACGATTGCAATCATTGATAAATGTTTAATTTTCATTTTGTTATGTTGTTAATTAGTGTTTCTTTTCAGCATCCAATAGCTCTCGAAATCACGAGGCGTAGTATTTCTGAGGTGCCTTCGCCGATTTGGAGGATGCGTTGGTCGCGATAGAAGCGTTCCATGTCGAACTCTTTCAGCAATCCATGGCCGCCCATCACTTGCACGGCGTTGTCGCAAACCTTGGCGGCGACTTCCGAACAATACAGTTTCGCCATGGCTGCTTCTTTGCCGAAAGGACGGTGTTGGTCTTTGAGCCAGCAAGCACGATAGAGCAGTCCGCGAGCGGCTTCAATTTGCATGGCCATGTCGGCAAGTTTGAAACCGACGGCTTGGAACTTGCACACGGGCTTGCCAAATTGGACGCGCTTCTGCGAATAGGCCAAAGCCATTTCGTAAGCGCCTTGCGCGCAACCCAAACCCATGGCGGCAATCGAGAGGCGACCCGAATCCAAAGTGGCCAACATCATGTGGGAGCCTTCGCCTGGCTCGCCAAGAATGGCTTCCTTGGGCAGACGCACGTTGTTGAAAACCAGTTTTCCCGTGTTGGAAGCACGCCACATCATTTTGTCGTCCATAGGCGTTTGCGTGAAACCTTCCACACCGTTTTCGACCAACAAGGCCGTAAATTCCGGCTTGCCATCTTTAGTTCCCGAAATGGCTTGCACGCTGGTTCCCAGGGTAATAGGCGTTGCGCTGTTGGTGATGAAAATCTTGGTGCCGTTGAGCAACCATTCATCGCCTTGGCGTGTGGCCGTGGTCTTGGTGCCGCGTGAGTCGCTGCCTGCGTCTTCTTCAGTCAAGCCGAAGCCCCAAAGTTTGTCCTTGCAAAGTTGTGGAAGATATTTGCGTTTCTGCTCTTCGGTGCCGTAATCCTTGATAGGGCCTATGCCCAACGAGTTGTCGGCGGCGATGGTGGCTGCTGTCGAGCCATCTACGCGTGCCAGTTCCTCGACGGCGATGATATAGCTGAGATTGTCTAGACCTTGGCCGCCATATTCTTTCGGGACGGTCATGCCCAACAGGCCTTCGGCACCCATTTTCAGGGTCAGTTCGGTGTCGAAGTGTTGGTGCTCGTCATTATATCTTGCAACAGGTTTTATTTCTTGTTCAGCGAAGTCGCGCACTCTCATGCGTAGGCTTTCTTGTTCGTTAGTGAGGTCAAAGTTCATATATTAATAGGTATGGGTTATTCTAATTCAATCAGTTGCATTTTGTTATCTACCATCTGCCCTTCCGAAACGCAGATTTTCTTCACCTTGGCATTGGCGGTGGCCACGATGTTGTTCTCCATCTTCATGGCTTCCACCACAATCATGATGGTGCCTGATTTCACTTCGTCGCCTTCCTTGACGTTGATTTTCACCACTTTGCCTGGCATCGGAGAAATCAGTCCCGACTTGTCGTTGTGATCGTCTTTTCGGGCATAGTCGATGCTGTCGTTGAGTTGGTCGTTACGACGGCATGCAAAGTTGAGTCCGTGGAAGTTGACCAAGGTCTGGAATTCGTCGTTCACCGAGCAGTAGATGGTTTCCGTCTTGCCGTTGAGCATGATTTTCAGTTGGTTTTCATCGAATTGGATGAAATCGACGGTGAAAGGTTTCTCGCCAATCTCGCCTTCGATGTGCCCTTGACCGGCTTTCTTGATGCTCACATGGATAGGCTTGCCTTCCACATCAACGGTGAGTTGCATCTTGTAGCGCCAATAACCGATTTGCTCCCACACGTTCTCCGTTTGGTGCTCGAATTGTTTCTTGCAGAAGTCATATAGTAGAAACGAAGCAACGATGTCGTTGACATTAATGTTGTTGCGGCTTTCTTCCAAAGCCTCCAAAAGTTCACTTTGATGGGTGGCGCAAAACGATGTATCTATCTTGTTATCAGCAAAATCCTTGTTTTTGATGATTTCCCAAAGATAGGCTTTGTTGGTGGTCAATCCTTGGATGATGAACTGCTTCAGGGCTTGCTGGGCGTTTTCGATGGCACCTTGACGGTCTTTGGCATGACAGGTCAGTTTGGCAATCATCGGGTCGTAAGCTTCCGAAATCGTACAAGTTCCATCGATGCTGCTATCAACTCTCACTCCGCGTAGTTGTGGCTCGTGATAGGCAGTCACCTTGCCTGGCGTTGGCAGAAATTCGTTTTCTGGATTTTCGGCATAGATGCGCAGTTCGATGGCGTGTCCTTGCGCTTGGATGGCATCTTGTGTCCACCCCATTTCCTTGTCGCGGGCAATGCGGATTTGCTCTTCCACGATGTCAATTCCGGTGCGTTGTTCCGTAACGGGATGTTCTACCTGAATGCGGGTGTTCATCTCCAGGAAATAGAAATTCAGGTCTTTGTCAACCAGGAATTCTACAGTTCCGGCGTTGCGGTAATGGATGGCTTTGCAGAGTTTCACTGCCGTTGCGAGCATCTCTTGGCGTTTTTCTTCTGTCAGAGTAGGTGAGGGCGACTCTTCGATGATTTTCTGGTAGCGCCGTTGGATGGTGCATTCGCGCTCATAGAGGTGAACCACATTGCCGTAGTGGTCGGCCAACACTTGCACTTCGATGTGTCGCGGGTTTTCGATGTATTGTTCAACGAAGACCGTGCCGTCGCCAAAATATTTTTCCGCTTCGCGTGAAGCACGTTCCAATTCGTCTTTCAGGTCTTTCGGACATCTGACGATGTGCATTCCCTTGCCACCGCCACCTGCAGCGGCCTTTATTAATATTGGATAGGGAAGGGTGTTCCCTTGTGCCATTATCTCGTCGGTGCTGCCTGTGAGTCCAAACGTGACGGGGATGCCGTTCTCGATGGCAATCTTTCGTGAGGCAATCTTATTGCCCATCAGCCGGATTGATTGTGTGTCGGGACCGATGAAAATCAAGTTGTTAGCATCGCATGCTTCTGCCAGTTCGGTGCTTTCGGAGAGAAATCCGTAGCCAGGGTGGATGGCATCGGCACCAGCATCCAAGGCCGCATCGATGATTTTCTGTACATTGAGGTAGGTTTCCTTCAGGGTACCGTTGCCCAACGGACAGGCTTCGTCGGCCATGCGGCGATGCAAAGCATCGGCATCGTTGTCGGCAAATACGGCCACAGAGGCGATGTGCAGCTTGCGCAAGGTCTTGATGATGCGTATCGCAATCTCTCCACGGTTGGCAATCAGCACTTTATGTATTTTTCTGCTGTTCATTTTCGAATTCTCGATTATACTGCAAAAATAGCGATTTTCCTCATAAACGCAAAAATGCGGTTTTTCTTTTGCTTTCATTTTTTCACTTTCAAAAGAATTAATGAAAGATGTTACAATAAATCAAATTAATTCCGTACTTTTGCAGCCCGATTTTAGGCAAAAATGGAGAAGGAAAGCACATATTTGATTCCTATCAGCGGCCTTGCCCTCGGAAAACATTCGTTCCAATACGAAGTCAGCGATGAGTTCTTTAGCGGGATGGATTATTCTGAAATTCAGCATGGTAAGGTAAGTGTGAATCTCGATATCGACCGTGAGGAAACGATGTTGGTTCTCACTTTTGATATTGAAGGAACGGTGCGTGTGATGTGTGATAGATGTGCCGACGAGTTTGATCTTCCGATTGAAAGCAATCAGGTTTTCTACATCAAGCTTGGCACAGAGAATGCCGAAGAGTCGGACGATGTGATGGTCATGCCTGCCGATCAGCATGATTTTGACCTCACCTCGTTGATATATGAGTTCATCATCCTCTCCATCCCGATGCACCGTGTGCATCCCGAAGGCCAATGCAACCCCGAAATCATCGATATGCTGAACGGGATGCAGGAAGTCGCCGAAGAAGATGAAGAAACCATTGACCCACGTTGGGCCGCTTTGAAGGATATTAAATTGAATGATAAATAAACAATTGGTAATTAACATTTTAAAATAAAAGTAAAATGGCACATCCTAAACGTAGACAGTCTCATACCAGAGGCGCAAAGAGAAGAACACATTACAAGGCAGAAACCCCTAACGTAACTGTTTGCCCAGTTACCGGTACCATGCACATCATGCATAGAGCTTACTATGTTGATGGTGATTTGTATTACAAAGGACAGTTGGTAATGGCCGCCAAGCAGTGATTGCTGGCGATGAAAATTTCATGCACAGCGAAAAAATTTCGTTTTTTTTCGCTGTGTATGGAAATAAAGCCTATATTTGCAGCGTCGAACAGCAATAAAGGCTTGCGACAAAGGACATAACAACGGATTTTTTTCATAATCTTTATATTGTTTTTCCCCACCTTCATCCCCAGTTGGTGGGGTTTTTTGTATATTTGCCGAAAATATTTACGCTATGAAATTATCAAAAGACCAAAAGAAAATGTTAGTTGGCATGCTTGCAGGATTAGGCGGTGCCATTGTAGGTTATTCGTTGTTTGCCCTTTTGGGTAAAATCACTTGGGACAGGGCACTTGATATGTTCGGTGCATATCTGGTTGGCGCTGTCATCGTCGGATTGTTCCTATTGATGGGGGCAAGGATTACAAAAAATAAGGATAAAAAAGAAGAGGAATGAAAAAAACACAGCTAACATTTTGTTGGCTGTGTTTTTTAGTCGGGATGACAAGATTCGAACTTGCGGCCTCTTCGTCCCGAACGAAGCGCGCTACCGGGCTGCGCTACATCCCGAACCCGTTTGCGGCTGCAAAAGTACAATTTTTTTCGATAAGGCAAGAAAAAAGTGTCGTTAAAACGAAATCACACCTAAATGTCTGTTTCGATTTTTCAAAAAAAGCCTATGTCATACCGACGAAGGAGAGTATCTATAGGCTTTTTTGAGTGAAACAAACAACAATAGATTTCTTCCCTACGGTCGAAATGACATTGTTATTTGTTTCACCTAAATCAGAACAAACTCTAAATGTTCGAGCAAAATCTTCAAGCCGATGAGGATGAGAATGATTCCGCCGGCAATGGAAGTGCCTTTTTCGTAACGCGACCCGAAGACATTGCCGATTTTGACTCCCAACACGCCAAAGCCGAATGTGGTTAGCCCAATGACGATGGCAGGCCACCAAATGTTGACTTGAAGACAAGCGAAAGAAATTCCTACAGCCAAGGCATCGATGCTGGTGGCGATGGCCAAAAGCAGCATGGTCTTGAAGTCGAGCGAACCATTGTCTTTCTCTTCATCTTTGCCCCAAATGGCTTCGCGTATCATGTTGGCGCCGATGAGGAACAGCAACCCAAAGGCAATCCAGTGATCGACACTCTCGATGAGCGCCTGAAACGATATGCCAAGATAGTAGCCGATGATAGGCATCAAGGCCTGGAAACCACCAAACCATAAGCCGCATTTGACCGCCATGCGCCATGAAAACTTTTTGGTAGTCAAACCTTTACAGATTGAAACCGAGAAAGCATCCATGGAGAGTGCGATGCCGATAAGGAATATTTCGATGAAAGTCATTTGCTATTCGGATTATGGCTGCAAAAATAGCATATTGTCTCTGAATTGGGGAAAGGTGATTCAAAAATAACTTTCATCGAAATATTCTTCCTTGATTAAAGAAGGAGCCATTTCTGCGTGTTTACGCCCCAAAATCGGCGATTTTTACAAATCAGTCAGCCAGACCAAACCGATACGAATAGCGGAAGAAAAGGTGAGCGTAGAACTCTTTAAAGTCTTTGCTTTCAAGTCTGCCTTGATAGGAAATGAAGCAAAGGCCGGTGCTGAAGTCGGAATGGCCGACCGAAACGCCTACGGCAGCAGTACTGTAAAGGCCTTTCGTCTGGGCTTCGCCCCTAAGGGGTGCTGCTGTGAGGAAAGAGTCGTGAACCCGTAGCGTATTCAAGGCAAAGGCATAGCCTCCCCTGAAATCAACAAAAGGCCTGACCTCGTCTTTGCCGAATGTCGCCCTAAAATCGGCATACACAGGAAGCGAACAGAACCTTTGCTTATCTTCATCGCGTTTTGTGCCTAAGATTTCATTACAAGCCGTGGCATTTACATCGACGCCAATACCGACGCTGAACATATTGTTAATACGGTATTCGGCCATAAGACCGGCATTCATGTTGAAAGGAATGGAAAATTCGGCTAATACAAACAATGGTGTTAGTATGCCAAATTGACCGGAAGCCAGAAGATTAAATCTTCCGTTCAATGCGCCTTCGGTATCGTATTCTTCCGACTCTTCCTTGGCGTGCTTGTCGCTCAACTTGAAATTGTAGGCATAATTGAGGACAATACAACCATCAGAACCATAGCGTTCATGTTCACCATGTTGGTAATAGTCGTATGCTATGAAGCCAAGGCTAATGTCGGAACGTGCAACCGAAACACCCAACAGAATCGAACCATAATTGATGTCGAAATTCGAATATGCACCATCCTTATATCCTGTTAATCCGAAGTTTATGCCGCGCCGCATTTCGATAAAAGGTGTCACTTTTCTCTTGATGAAAGCATATTTCAAATCGGCATACAATGGGACTGAAAAATGAGTCAGCCGGTCATTGCCAAGATGATTGGTGTAAATCAGGCCTGTTCCTAAACCTAAACTCAATTTCGGTGTCAGTTTGTAATAAGGCTGCACCGAAATACCATAAGTCTGTACTGGTTTTATGGCTGCCGAACCAGCAACCTGCATCCCGATTTCACCTTTAAGATTCTGATTTTCCTGTGCATTCAATGAGAACGCCATTGCCATAAGGCAAATTGAAAACAATAATTTTTTCATGATTATCGGATTTTTAATTTGTTAATATTCAATTGGTTTTCTGTGTGGAGACGTTTCATGAAACGTCTCCACACAGAAAACCAATAAATCATTTCCGAACCACAAATTTCACCGTCCGCTGTCCAATGCAGATGAAATACATTCCGTCGTCCAATCCTGAAACATCAATGGTCTGGCTGTCGGCAATGTTGCCTGTCATGACGGTTTGCCCGAGCATGTTGCTGATGCTGAATGTGCTGGCATCGCCTTGGTTTTCAATGTACAAAGTTCCGTTGGTCGGGTTTGGATAGAGGGCGATGCTTTCGGAATCTTGTGCTGAGACATTTTCCTCCACAGCAAGAATTTCATCGCAATCGACCGTACCCATGTGCAGAATCAAATCGTCATTTACCCAGTAACAACGCAGGCTTTCAACGTCAAACGGGAGAGCTTTCTGCATCAGTTTTTCGGGGAAGAGACTTGCAACATGTCCGATGCCGCAGACGATGTTGCCCGAAAACATTTCGCTTTCATCGCTGACTTTCATTACTTTGTAAATCCGTCCATCGTATTCAACGAAATCAACGGCATCGACGTGCAGGGTGATGGTTTCCGTTCCCACCTTAATCTGCCACTCGTCGCCGGTTTCGGCTGCAAAATCGTAAAGCGTGGTGAACTCGTTCAAAGTCTTGTTCCACCAATACACCACATTGTTTTCCTCGTAAACATATTCGTGCGTGATTTCCTGATGCTTGTCGTACAAGGTGTTGGTGCGCACAATGATTTTCACGTCCTTATGTTCGATGACCGTGTCGCCCTCTTGCTGCAACTGCTGGTAAGTGATGCTGCCGTTGTCGTTTTGGATTTCGTAGTACCATTCGGCGTGGGTTGGAGCAAATTCAGGCATTTCAATTTCGATATAGTTCATGAATTCCTCCCAAACCGGAGCGTTTCTATAGGCTTCGGCACTGCCAGCCGGGACATAAACAGGTATGCTTTTAGAAACGCCATAGAATGGTGACGTTATATTTGTACCTAATACAGTTGGCGGTTGTTGGGCATAACAATAAATCGATGACAATGATGAGCAACGGTCAAACGCATACCTTTCTATTGTTTGTACACTTTCTGGAATCACTACATTTCTCAGGAACTGACACAGTGAGAAACAACCTTCAGGGATTACAGTTATGGAATTTGGAATGGTAAATTCTCTGAAATTGCAGAAATTAAATGCGTATTTGCCAATACTTGTCACAGTGTTAGGTATCACGTAAGGTTCTGTGAATTCGCAACCAGAAAAAGCTCTTTCATCAATTGTAGTAACAGAACTTGGAATGGTTGGAAAAGCACCTTCTCCAACTTGAGAAAAAGCATATCCTCCGATGCTCACTATATCTTCGGGAATAATGGTTGTCTTGCACCCTACCCTCAGTTTCTTGCTTTCCCTTTCAATGATGGCATTGTTTTCTGAATAAAATCTTTCATTGTTTTCATCGACAGTTATCTCCATCAGGCTTCTACAGCCACGGAAAGGATTTTCACCATATGAAGAATAGAAATCACCAATTCTGTTTGTGGGACTTGGTATGTGTATTGCCAACAATGAGGTACAATATGCAAAGGCACTATTCTCAATGGTGGTAAGTGTATTGGGAAATACAATATCTGTTATTTTTTCACATGAAGAAAACATAGAGGGAACAATAATTGTCAGACTGTCAGGCAATACCAATTGGCCTTCGAATCCGCAATTCCCAAAACAGAGATAACCGTACTCAACGTTTTTATTAGGCAAGGATAATCCGCTTAGCTTTGTGCATACGTCAAAAGCACAACTTCCAACGGAAATCATTGAAGCGGGAATGTTGAGCGTGCCTGTCCATTGGGTACAGTGACCGAAAGCGAAATAACCTACTGTAGTTAATGATTCAGAGAGTTTTATGTCGGTAGCGTTTTCGCAATGATAGAAAGCTTGTTCTCCGATTGTTGTTACCGTGTTGGGAATTTCAATGGAGGTTAGTCCCGTACAATAGTCGAATGCGTGGTCTCCGATTGAAACGATTGTCCAAGTGACATTACCATTAGTAAATGTTTCTGGAATAATCAGATCGCCTGTCGGTTTGTCGTAACCGTAATAATAGATTCCATTTATGTAGTTAGGATAAGTCACACAGGCAGTGTGGTTTTCGCTATCTACAATGTTCAGATAAATTATCTGCCCCGATGGCGCTAAGGTTGGGAAATCATAGGCAAAAGACTGCATTGCGCAAGAAATTGCGATGATTAGTAAAAGGATGGATTTTTTCATAATGTATGAATTTTAATTTGTTAATATTCTGTTAATTATAATCTTTGTCTTTATGAGACACGATTATCGCGTCTCTACACGGCATTGACGATTTCCTCGAAGCTGCGCTTGTCGTCGGTCATGTCCATTTTCAGCTGTTTGATGCGCACCTTGCGGCGGTAATACGAATCGGTTTGGGTGTCCAACAGAATGGAAATCACCTGGTTGGAGAAATTTTGTTTGGAGAGGCAGCAGATGCGCACATCCCATTTCGAGAGTTTCGGGAAAAGGCTGAGCAGGCGCTGCGAGAAACCGTCGTAAACCAAATCGGTCAGACCGATGAAATCGGCCCAGTCGTCCTCGCTGAGCGTGAAGTTCAGCGATTCGGTGGTCACTTCTTCGGTGAGGCTTTTGGCCGTAGCAAAGACCTTGTTGCGCAACAGTATCTGGCTGGTCATCAGCAGTTCCTTTTGCGAAAGGGTCTGGCGGTCTTTGCGCAACTCGTCGTTGGTGCGGATGAGGTTTTCCATGTCGCTCACCAGTTCGTGAATGCGGTTTTGGTCGCGCTCCACCTGCCCTTTGAATTGCTCCATCTCAATGCGGTGGTCGGCAATTTTCTTCCTGACAATCAGTAAGATGATAAGCAGCAAGATGACGATTCCGGCAATCAAAAGGTAGAGTTTGAAATCGTGGACGCGGTGAATGGCGTTCATTTCGGCCTTTTGCATTTTCAGTTCATATTCCGCCTTGATGCGCTGCATGGCTTCGGTGTTTTGCTCGGCTTCGCTTTGCATCATGTTTTCAATGAAAAGGTCTTGATATTCAAGTGCTTGGTTCAAGTCGCCCATGTTGTTGCTGATGGCGTAAAGCGTTTGGTAACACGACATTCTCAATCCAGCGCGCTCGCTTCGCAAGGCTTTTCCCAAATGCGTTTTGGCCGTTTCGTATTCGTTGGTGTAGTAATGCAAAATGCCCAAAGTCATGTGGCAGATGTCGATGTCGTTGTCAGTATCGGGCTGGTTCTGAAGCATTTCCAAGGCTTTTGTCACTTCTTCGATGCCTTTTCCAAATTCTCCGATGTTCATGTAATAGTCTCTGCCGATTTCCAAATGGAGGTCGCCAAGCAAAGCCTTGTCGTTGATTTTTTCAGCCAAGACGTAAGCGCTGTCGTAATACGCTTTGCCTTGTTCAAAATCGCCCAACGAGGTGGCGACGCGCCCGCAGTTGCGCAGGGCGGCGGTCAGTTTCGGCTCATCGGCAAGGCTGCGGAAGCCTTCGACGGCTTGCTGATGTTCGGCCAAGGCTGCCTCAAACAGACCGTGTTTCCAGTACATGGCGCCGAGGTTGTCTTGTAGTTCGCTTCTCAGCATCACGACTTTTTCATCGGTTTGCGGCTTGCATTGCTGCAAGATGAGCAAAGCCTCAGTGAAATCTTCGGCGGCTTCTTCGGTGTTTTTTGCCTGCCGCGCCTCGCAGCCATTATTATATAAGGTGTTGGCCTTTTCGTAGCGTTTCTCAAAACCGTTGCACGAACTCAGCACCACCAAGGCTGCCAGCAGGAAAAATGGAATAGTTTTGTTCGTTGTTCTCATAGTGATTGGATTTTCACATCACAAAATTACGCACAAAAAACATTTGTCAAGAGCAAATGACGGAGCGTGCCGCATTTGTCCATGTTTTTTCGAGTTGTCAATGATTTAAAATATTGAAAATCAATGTTATGATATGTAAAACTTGGATTTCTGTCTATGTTTTCCCAGAAGATGTCAAGATGAAAAACGGTATATTTTTACAAAAACGCACTGTGACAGTGCAATTTTCTGCAAAAAACGCACTATGATAGTGCAATTTTATTGAAACTTTCAACTATGTAGTGAAAGACGACATCGAATTTGGTCATGGTAATGTCATTCCGATTTGGGCTTTCGGACTGAATTACTGAGGGCATCAAATGCCAACACCGAAACAACTTTTCTCTTCATCTTCCGAAATTTTCAAAGAAAAATACTATTTTTGCACCGCAAAAATTTTGCACCGATGTAAACGTAGTATTCACTTTTAAAAGAAAGGGGGAGGCTTATGATTAACAGCCTGAAAATCGGCAACCTGACTTGGCGTCACTTGAACAACCCAACGGAAGAAGACTTTGAATTCCTGAAAGATAGGTTTCATTTTCACCCCTTAGACATCGAAGACTGCAAATCGGTGAACCAGCGTCCCAAGATAGATATTTACGACGACTATTATTTCCTCATTCTCCATTTCCCAAATTTCGACCGTCAAAACAAGTTCGTGAAAATCAAGGAAGTGAAGATTTTCTGGGGAAAGGATTACATCATTTCTATCGAGAAAAACCCTTGGGGCGTGTCGCAGTTGTTCAGCGAATACGAAGAACGCATCAAGGAAGAGGACGACCTGAAAATAAAGAGTTCGGATATCTTGCTTTACCGCATCCTTGAAAAACTGATGACCGAATCGGTGTATCTGCTGCGCAAGGTGGGCTTGGATGTCGAACTCATTAACCGCGAACTGCTTCAAGAGAAGCAAGTGAAGATTATCGAACGCATCAGCGTGACCCGAAAGAACCTCATCCTTATCAACACCATATTCAAACCTCAGCTTCGGCTCTTCCATCTCTTTGAAAATGGTAAAATCACCGGTTTCACTGAGGATGTCGAGTTCATGGAAGACTACTGGGGCAACATCTTGGACTACTACCAAAAGGTGTGGGACATGACCGAAGACTATGAAGAATTGATCGAAGGCCTCTCGCAAACTTTCGATTCGATGCAGACCAACAAGACCAACGAGACGATGAAGATCCTCACCCTCATTTCGTCAATCATTCTGCCTTTGACCTTTATCACTGGCCTTTATGGCATGAATGTCGGCTTGCCTTTCCAAGACAAACCTTGGGCTTTCTATGGTATTTTGGGTGTCATGGTGGCTGTGGCGGCTTGCTTCTACATCTATTTCCGCCATCGCAAGATGATGTAATTCAATTATTCATTCACCCACTCGACATACGAACCGGGTGTTTCCTGCAACATGATTTTGTGTAATGTGACTTGCTGAGGCAAAACCTTTTGCAAGCGATGAACCATATATAGGATGAGATTCTCGCTTGTGGGCTGATAATCGACTACCACGACCTTCTCGAAATCGCGTTGCACGATTTCCAAGAAATCAGTCGGCATGGCCGAACTCAACACGAAGGCATGGTCCAGGCGATTGACAATTTGCTCGTTGACCAAGCATTTCAGGTCGTGCAAGTCCATGACCATTCCGTTTTTCGGACTTTGAGGATCGTTGATTGGCTCACCTTTCACCGTCACACGAAGCTCGTAGGAATGCCCGTGAATGTTGCGGCAAGGCCCATCATAGTCTTTCAGCACGTGAGCCATATCGAAGTGGAAAATCTTAGTGAGTAGCATCATCTTACCATGAGTTTTAGGTTCTTTACGGTTTCGCTGCCATTCATCAGACGGACGATATAGCATCCGCGAGGCATGTCAACGGGAATGGTCACCGCAAAGCCGCCTTGTGACTTTCCGGCCGCCTTGAGCATGACATGGCCGCACAGGTCACAAACCACAACCGAATCGAATTTCCATTGGTTGCCGCTCAGATGCATCTCCTGGCCTCGCTCAATGGGGTTGGGGAAAAGATACACAAACTCGTTGCTGTTTTCTTCTACATCGGAATAGGTTATTTCGGCACAAACGATATCCGAAGGGTCGGAGATGCCTTCCAGACAATAGGCGACAACCATATAGCAATGTTCGCCTACTGAGAGATAACGGTCGGTCCAACTGGTGGCATTTGCCATCATGGCTATATGCGAGCCGTCGCGATAGATTTCATATTCGGTTGCACCTGGCACGGCTTGCCACACCAAGTTGACTGTGTTCTGGAATACGGAAGCGGTGAGGCCTTGCGGTGCCGAGCAAAGGTCGCCAGTGTTTTCGATAAAAGTGGCGTTAACCGTGGTGTTTTGCTGAATGTTGGTGATGGTATAGCTGTTGCTTGAGTTTAAACTGACGGCAGTCCCATTAACTTTTACAGTGGCGATAACATAACCGGCATTAGGTGTGACAGTGAAAGTCAGGTTGTTACCGGCATTTACGGTTTGCGTTCCCGCTGGACTAATGGAACCACCATTGCTGGCCGATAGGGTAATGGTATAAGTTGTGCCATGCCAATTGGGGTCCCAAATCATGCGGGCATATTCCGGATGATCGACGAAAGGATTGCGGTTGTGCTGATAGTCATTGTAAATTGCATTGTTGCGATCGATTTCCTTCTGGCTGACGGGGTCGAGTTCGTTCCAGCGAAGCAGCATATTGATGGCCCACTGCTTGATTTCGCTCTTGTCGGTCATGCCGCTGCTGCTCCAGCCTGAGTCTTCACCATAGTAGCGTACGCTCATATACATGATGGCGCGGGCAAAGTCGCCTTTGTATTCATCGATAGGCTCGAAGACAGTACCCGAATATCCAGAAGTCTTGCATGAGCCGAGTTTCGAACCGTTCATCGAAGTCCAATCGGCTGAACGCACCTCACCGAAAGGGTTGTTGCTACGGCGACCATTGACGTAGCCGTCGGTGGGGAAGATGTGGTGCAGGTCGGTGCGCGGTGTGCTTTGGTCGTTAAACCAACTCTGGCACCAGGAGTGCTCGCGGTTGAAGCAGTCGCCTTCGTCGCTATAGGAACCACAGGCATCTTGACCTAGATAAAAGGTATAAGGAGGCGTGCCGCCTGGTCGGTCGGAATACATGTCCCACACCACGCCATTGCCTTTGTTATCGGTACTCCAATAAGCATTCAAAATCTGACTATACGAAATGGAAGTATGACCTTTGATGATATTATGCAAAGCAATTTTCAACTGATTGCCTGTCAAGCCATTGGCTGAATTGTAATAATTGGCTGGCTGAGCCATCAAAGTGAATCCAAAAAAAGTCAGAACGACCAAAACAAACAATCTTTTCATTAGGCAAGAAGATTTGTAAACATATATAAAATCGCTATTACCACCATGAAAACCGACTCGGAAAACTCAAAGAAACTCATGGTTTTCA
>CALBNP010000185.1 GCA_937896505.1 uncultured Bacteroidales bacterium
GATAGAATTTCCGACTGCCAATCTGGTCTGCAATTCCTAATCGGCGATATTTTTCCATCAAATCGGCGATATTCATAGTGAATTAATTAAAAATCGGCGACAAATATAAGTTTTTTTTATTATTGTCGCCGATAAACACCGTATTTTGCATTCTTAATGATAAGATTCACTTCTCAGGTGCTTGCCAGAAATATTCAGCATCGGTGGTAATGTAATCTGTATGACCGAAGACCTCAAATTCTATCGGAATTAAGACTACATACTTGTTACCAGTGTATCTGTAACGGCTTTCAGGATTGAAACAGTATTCAGTAGCGCAACTGAGCCAATATAGGTTTTTCGCCATGTAGTTTTCCAAATAATCTTCTTTGGTCTGCTTGTTTTCATTGTTCCAATTGGCATCTTCGTTCAGTGTCAATGGGCGGCCATCAATAAGGCGTTCACGTACTTCGGCAATGCTCAAGAAGACACCGTTTTCGTCCTTTACATACGCATTGAAAGTCGGGTCAATCCAAATCCATTTTTCCAATTGCGATGACCATACACAGTTGATGACATGGCAATCTTGGTCTCTTGGGTCTTTTGGCATACAGGTCACATAGCGCGACGGAATGCCCATTGAGAGATACATCTCGTTCAAGGTAATTGCCAAATGCCTGCAGTTGATGCCTTTTCCTGTTGATTTATTATAATTATACAAATCAATGGCATCAAACTCCGACAAAGCGTAATTGCCACCATTATGACGGATTGTATTGTGCACGAAATTGAGGATTCTTATGATTTTCGACAATTCGTCGCCATCACCTGCAACAGAATCAAGATTGAAGAAAGTGCGCACATCCACAAGGTTGCTGTCATCAGCGGCCTGATAGTTGAATGTTGGCAGTGTGTCGGTGTTTTCCTTTTGATAGGAATTGGCATTTCTAAGCACAGTCAATGGTTCATACTGCTTAATTCGTTCCAATAAGTCAATAAAATCCTTTTCTTTCCTTATGAAATCCAAATCACTGTCGTCTAACATGTTACGATAATTTGTATAGCCATAATCAATGGCAATTCTCAAATTTTTCAATGCCAGTCGTTTTTGATGGGTGAGTGCATAGCAGCAAGCCATATTGTAATAGTAATTGCACTTTTCTTTTTCAAATACTTCCTTGTAGGTCTCGCGCTCTTCTAAAGAGATGCCAGAAGTCGTATCAATCAGTAAAATGCTGTTTTCAAGGGCTTTCAGAGCCAAATCGTAGTGTTGGCTTTCGTAATTTTCTTGATACTGCTTGTCAAATGCTTCCCTTTGTTCCCAATACTTTTCTGGTGTTTGTGCTTGGGTGACATCAATGATAAAGAATGTTGTCAAGATGATGAATAAGGTTTTTAAGTGTGTGCGCATAGTTTTATTTTTGTGATTAATGTTGCAAATATAAGCTATTTATCAGTTTTCAAAATCTTTTTTCACCCTAATCAAATGCCCTTCCTGGATTGCTGCAAAACTTATCACTATGCAGATTAAAAATGCGGGATATTTCAATCCTACAAATTCGTATGCGATTGGCAGCAGAAACAGCAGAAACCCCGATACCTTATTTGCCGTAGTGTGCGGCAGAACGAGTTTTTTCCAACAGACGAATCCCGAAACGATGTTGATGATTTTGATGCAGAAAATCACGATAATCCATGTCCAAAGCCATGTCGGAATGTTGAAAACGGGTAGCAAACGCACGAGGCAAACTGCAACGAAAAGCAGGTCGGCAATGCTGTCCAATTTGGCTCCAAACGGTGTTGCGTTTCCTGTTTTTCGGGCGATGGGACCGTCAATCATGTCGGAGAGTCCGCACCAGGCATAGAAAATCCAAAACAAAGGCGCAAAAGGCCGACAGAAGAGAAGTGCCACCGAAACCGCAATTCTTGATAAGGTGAGAAGGTTGGCCAAGTGTAAAATATTTGCGTTTTTCATCATATTTTACTTTACAGAAAACTTGACACATAATCTAGACTCAACAAGGATGCTGATAGCGAATGTATCGGCAATATTCTGAATCAGTATTTCTCGACAAATTCGGTTACCAGTCGGAAGATCTTCTCGTAGGTGCAATCGACGAAGCGCGACATGTCGTCTTGAGCGGTGTGATAGAAGGGGAAAGTGCTGCCTTCTTCGTTCTCGAAGAAGATGCAAGGCACGCCTTTCATGGCGAAAGGATAATGGTCGCTGTTGGCTGCCAACTGGCCTCTGTTGAGCGAATCGAAATAGTGGCCTTCGGCATTCAGTTTCTCGAATAGGGCGAAACCGCGCATTCCCGCATCGCTGACTTCGCAGTATTGCACAGGGTTGTCGTCGCCAATCATGTCAAGGTTGATGAGGTATTTGATGTTTTCCAATGGTACAGTGGGATGCTCGACAAAGAAAGTGGAGCCACGCAGGTTGGCTTCCTCGCCGGCCACCGAGATAAAGAGTATGTCGAACTCAGGTCGGTTTTCGGCATAATGCTTGGCCAAAGTCACGAGAGCAGCATTGCCCGAGGCGTTGTCGTTGACGCCTGGAAAATAAAGGTCTTTGCCGAGGTGTCCCAGATGGTCGTAGTGGGCGATGAACACGATGGTGCTGTCGTGTCGCTGACCTTCAACTTTGGCAATCACGTTGTTGCATTTGTAGTTGGGACGAAATTCGTTGTCGATGTCAACGGTGACGCTTTTGGCGTCTTTCGGGAAATCGGGGCCAACCCACAAGATAGGTTTCTCCCACACCGTTTCGCCGTAGGCCTTATAGAATTTCAGCGGAGTATCCCAAGTGTAGAGCATGCCTGCGTTGGCAAATTCGGCTTTGCGTTCGAGCTTTCGGAAGTCGTAGCCGTGCTTGTAGGGAAACCAGAAATCGACCACCACGAGGCAACCTTTGTTCTCGTGCTTGGCCAAGTCGGCGGTGATTTTCTCGAAGTCGTAGTTGGCGGTATCGACATAATAGAGTGGGAAGGTGCCATGAGCGCCAGGCGAGTATTCACGAATCACGAACTGGGTGCCAGGTGTGAGTGGCTTGCCATCCACACTCATCTTGGCTTCGCCCGGAAAGGTGTTAATGTCGATGCTGAATGCCTGCAAGGTGACTTTATCGGCACCCGCTTTCCGGTATTGATTGGCAAGATAGGTTTCGGCCTTGCGCACGCCATCGTTCACGTAACCGCGGCCTTCAAATTCGCTTTTGCTAAGGTCGCTGACAATGTGCTTGTAGAGTTTCGTGTCTTGAGCCTGCACCGAAAGTGCGAGCATCAAGCAAGCTAAAGTTGTGATTTTCTTGAACATGGTGAGTAGTATTTTTTATTCAATTGTTTACAGGTTCAATGTCACGCCATAGTCATGGAGCCAGTCTTCACATTCTTTGTAATTGGGCATAACGCTAAAAACGGCATCCCAGAATTGGCGCGAGTGCTGCGGATATTTCAGATGTGTAAGTTCGTGGACAACAAGATAATCAATGATTTCTGGTTTTGCCATCAGACATTTCCAATGAAAGTTGACATTTTTTTTTGGTGTGCAAGATGCCCAATGTGCGCCTAACTCTCGCACCGATATGTTTGTGGGTTCTCTGCCCACCAATTTTGAAAAATGAGATACGCGTTCTTGCAAATAGGGGAGGCCTTGTTTCTTGTAGAATTTGATGAATTGTTCGCGTGCCGTTGGCAGATGCTTGGCATTCAACACAAATCTGTCGTCGATGATTTGTAGAGGCGTTGCACGCAATGTTTCTACGGAATTGACAATTTGCAGATTGTAGGATTTCCCCATAAACAGAAACGCCTGTCCGTTGACGAAACTGCGATTGATTTGTGCTCGGGTGACAGCTTTGCGTTTGGCCACATGCTGGCAAATGTTGTATTCGCGTGCTGATAATTCCTTGAAAATCACTTCATCGGAACAATCCTGCGGCACCATTGCGTTGACGCTGCCATCTGGCTCAATGTTGACTGTGATGGTCTTTTTGCGTGCTGAACGACGAATTTCTATGTCTAAACTACCGACTTGCATCTTGCTGATTCCTGTTTTTCAATACGCTCTCATTGCTTTTCGCTAATTTGATCAGTTCGGTGACGATGGATTCACTATTCTCTTTGAGAACCGAGATTTTGGAAAAGCGCAAGGCCGTTCCCAACTCGCCACGCAAGGCGGTGACATCAGTCGGCTTGGTCCAAAGGTTTGGTATGTCCATGGCTTGGAGAATCATCCCTAACACTTTGTCGGTGAGGGCGATAATGTTGTCGTGGCTTTCCTCAAAATCGAGGCCTGCGCACTGACACAACTTGTCGTAGAAAGGTTCTTTTTCTTCGCTCACTACTGATGGTTTCGGGTGGGCAAGCTCTTGACGAAGCAATTCCAACTCTTCAACCATTGCATCCCAGTTGCCCGAATAGGTAGTGAGAATGTTTTCCATGCGGTCTTTGAAGCGCTGGTAAAGTGCGGTGTTCTTGCCTTCGCCTAACTTGATAGTGATGCGGTCGCGAATCTGGTGTTCCATTGCTGAAGCCTTAGTTTGCGCACAGTGGTACATCTTGTTGATGGTGCTTGGAAAGTCGTCGGAGAAAATATCGACTTCGGGAACGGTTTCGCGCACTCCTGCCGATTTAAGGTATCTGTCGAGAAGACGACGTACTTTTTCGCTTGCCCATTTCAGGTCGAGTGTCGGATCCTTGTAATGCCAACGGATAAGAGCTATCAAATAAGCCAAACGTTTGGCAGGTACATAATATTTGCTGCGTGTTTCAGGCTCGTTGAAAAGCAAGTCGAAGATGTCGAAGAAGAGACGCAAAAGGGCATCAAGCTCCGTGCGGAATTTGATGCTTTTGGCAACGGCAACCACTTTCTCGCAAATCTGTTTTTCCATCTCGCTGTCAGTGCGTTGCTCCAAGAAATCCTTGATGTTGCCAATGCCTTCTTCTTCAAAGCGTTGGATGATTTTTGTGTATCGAAGTTCCAATTCTGGAATTTCTTTTTCGATGGCTGAGAAATAGGTTTCAAATTCCAATAGGTCTTTGGCGGCGGCCTTTTCGTCATCGCTGTTGTAGATGCCTAAGGCGCGGTGCAGGTTTTTGGTAACACCGAAATAATCGACCACCAAGCCGTGTGTCTTCTCTTTGCGGGTTCGGTTTACGCGTGTGATAGCCTGCATCAGGTTGTGCTCAGAAAGGTTTTTGTCGAGGTACATCACTTGCTCGATAGGTGCGTCGAAGCCCGTGAGCAGACGGTCGCAGACACACAGAATGCCGATACCCGTCAATGGATTTTCCTCGTTGAAGTCTTTCTTGAAGTTCACCACAGCATCATCGTCATGTGCCTCTATACGGGCTTTCCGTATGATGGCATCTTCGTTGTTTCCGCAACTTGAAACCACTGCACGTACTTTCAGCATTTTCAGGCGTTTCAATGTGACTTCGTCGCGCTCTTCCTCCGGTTTTTCTTCAGCTGCCTTGATGAATTCCGGAATTAGGCGCTCCAAGGCAATCTTGTAGCGTACTGCCGCTAAAATTGATGATGCCACCACTTGAGCCTTGAAGCCGTTAGGCAGGATATTGGCCACATAATGCTCCATCATATCACGGGCGATTTTCATGATACGGTCGGTGCTCTCAAGATAGGCGATCATAGTACCATATCGGCGCTGTATTTCGATGCGTTCCTCTGACGTGCGTTGTTTGAAAGTGGCTTCAAAAGCGTTGTCGAACTCTTCTTTGTAGGGAATGTCGTCTTGGCTTTTTCGCCCGATGTATTTGATATCGACAGTAGCTTTGTCCTTCACCGAGTCGTTCATCTTGTATGTGTCGATGAAGTCGCCGGCGGTTTGGCCAAAACGCTCGCAGGTGGTGGCTTTGTGGCGCGGCGTGATGAGCGGTGTGCCCGTGAAGCCAATGCGTGCCGCGTTGGGGAAAGCCTGAAAGAGGTTGTCGCCCATCTCGCCGCCTTGCGAACGGTGAGCTTCGTCGATGAGCACCAAAATCTTCTCGCTTTCGTTGATGACCGGGAAACTCTCGTATTTTGGAACGATGCCCGACTTTATGAGCGATTCAAGAGAATACTCCTTGTTTTCGCCAAACTTGTGGATCATCACCAAGTTGAGGTCGGCGGTGTCGCCTTCCAATTTCATTAAGGCTTGGCGGTTTTCTATGATGTTCTGTATCTGTCTTGTTTTCGGGTCGTGGCGAAGTTCGCCCGTGTATTCGGCAGTTTCGGCTAATTGGTCTTCCAAGTCATGACGATCGACGACCATCAAGATGCGGTATTCGCGGAGGTCGGCGATGTGGCGCATCTTGCGCACCAAGAAGACCATCGTGAGCGACTTGCCGCTGCCCTGCGTGTGCCAGATGACACCGCTGCGGCTTCTCCAGTCGGTGCCGCTTTGCAGTTTGCGTATCATCTTGCCCACTGCGCGGTATTGTTGATAGCGGCAGATGATTTTCACCATGCTGTCGCCCTTGTGCATGAAAAGGGTGAAGTTACGGAAAATGTCAATCAGGATTTCGTGGTTGAACATGCCCTTGATGAGCACTTCCTGCCTTTCGCTTGGCTCGATGTTCATGCCATCGGCATATTCTTCGGGGAAGATGTCCTTCCAATTGAGGTAGAAGTCGAAATCGGCAGAGATGGTGCCGCATCGGGCTTCGGTACCGTGGGTGATGACCGAGAAGAGATTGGTGTGAAACAGCCGTTCGCAGCCTTCTTCCACATTATCGGCAAAGGGGTCGTCGGTGACACGCTGGTTGGCATAGCGTTGTATCTGCGTGTAGGCTTCGCTCAGTGGTTCCGACACGTCCTCGTCCTTGCATTCGATGACCACCAACGGGATGCCGTTCACAAAGCAGACGATGTCGGGGATGATGAAGGGCTTGGTGTTGTGGGTATCGACGCGGAACTGGTTGATGGCGATGAAGGAGTTTTTATCGTAACGGTCGAAGTTGATGATTTTGGCGGTAGGATTTTCCTCGCCAGTGGTTTCGTTTTTGGTGCGGAGCGGGATGCCCTTGAGCAGCAGGTTGTGAATCCGGCGGTTGGCATCGATGAGCGGCTCGTTCACCACGTTGAGTTGGTCGTAGCAGTAGTGTTTCTGCTCGGCGGTAATCCACGGGTTGAGTTCGCCGAGCATACGGTAGAATTCCTCTTTGAGGACGACTTCGTCGAAGGAGTTGCGCATCGTGTCGGTCGGGTCTTGCGGTATGCCACCGCAACCTTTGTCAATCACTTTCCACCCGATTTCGCGGAGTTTGTCGAGGAACGGGCGCTCAACGTTGGTGTATTCGGACATAATGGTATTTTATTTGAATTAGACAACTTGATGCTACAATATTACGAATTTCTTCTTCGCATAGGCCGACTTAAATCATATTGACAACATGCTCTATCGTCGTATGCTTTATCAACCATGTATTTCAATTTATCTACGGTTAATTTGTTCCAAGGAATAACTGAAATCTTGGCCTCTGTTTTTAATAGATTATCAATAATTCTATCGGGCATGTTTGGATATCGCCTTTCAAATTCTGCCCTTTCTGTAATTGTCACCCAATCATTTTGTTCTGGAAAAACTTGCGATTTTTCACCTTCATGACTAGCGGTAAAACAATCGCAATTTGTTGAAGGAAGATTAATGACAATAATTCCAGATTTCTTGTTAATCTTTCCATCATACATGCTTGAATATAATTCCCAGTCAATATGTTTGCGATGTTTAGTCTCAGTGCCTACAAGGAGAATTGTTACGGACGAATCTCGTAAATATTCATCACGAATAATTTCACGAATCCGCTCATCTGGTAAATCTTCATCAATGTCTCCTGTATCAACTGACCAATCTTTGAAAATTTCATTTTCTTCCGCCCAAGTGACCAACGCATCTTTATATGATTGATCATTATCGTGATGGTAACTAACAAACACTCTATGCATAATTATTATTTATTAAATTTATTACTCAATCCTTTTAAAACCAAAGAGACTATTTCTAAAATATTTGTGGAATGACAAAGCCGTTTGTTCTCATCGTCGGATAAGCCATTATCAAAAGTATATTTTGAAATCGTTTGACAAATATTATTATAATCAATTTTGTCGTCGTTATTTTCATTGTAATATTCAACAAAACTTTTGTATGAAGTACTTTGCTCCGCTTGTGTTTTTAAATCAACAGTTTTGCCTTCTAAAATATCAACTATTGCAGTTGTTGCCCCACCAAAGCCACCTATAAGATATATAGGACGATGGGATTGGGCCGAGATTAGAAATTCTTCAATAATGCCCGCCATTTTCCCTTTAAATCCATGAAGTCGACCTCCGATAAAGATTCTTGCATCTGTATTATCAGTCATTTCTTTTCGCATTTTTGTTAGAGAGTGAGACCAAATACATAAATTCTCATTACCAACTGGAGCTAAAAATTTATCTTTATCCACAAAACTATCAGGAGCTTCAACACGAACACACTTCACACGTTTGTGTCTAAACTCAGCTTCAATGCTTTTGGTTATATTCAAATGAATTGGCCAAGCAAAATAATTTGTAAAATACTCAACTTTTACGTCTGATTTTTCTTGATGGCCATACTGATATGAAAAATCTTCAAAAATCTCTGTAAAACCATCTTTACGTAAATCTCCTCCATAAACAAGTTTACCACCTGTTTTTAACACATAGCGAGATAACTCCAAAACGATGTCTTTGTACATTGATTTAGAACAACCATATTTATACATATCATCCGAATCGGAAATCGAAAACGCAATGCTTTTACCAAACAAAGATGGAATATCCTTTGCTTTTGCTTCTGTAGGTGTTACGAATTCGATTTTGTTATTACAATCTCTTAAAACTTCTTTTTCTTCATTTCCTAATGGCGGTTCTGGATAAATAACTTTTTGAGATTCATCATTATTTAATCCGACAAAAGAAAACAACTCAGGCATGTGAGGAATAATGTTTTTTATTGAAGCGTCATTCACTTTGAATTTGTTCAATAATAATTTTTGATATGTTTGATTGAGTGCCGATTTGAGTAAACAAACTATCATTTCGGACCAATTATCTGAATATTGTACCATTGGACAATTGCCTAAATAAGGAAATAATCTTTTTGAACCTTTACTTATGCAATCAACCACAATAGTGGGAACATTATTTCTTTTGGCTATAATAACTTCTTTTCTGCACCATTCTCGTTCAGAATATGCATCTGATTTCAAGACAACAAGAAGGGAACTCTCAACATTATCTTTTAACTGTTTTTCAAAATCATTGGCATCTAATATATCATTAACATCAAAAAAAGTATCTAATTTTGTATTTGAATTCAAATAATCACGTAATTGTTTAGCTTTACACTCGCAATCTTTCTTGGCATGACTAATGAAAAGTTGAACCTTAGAATTCGGATCAGTCAAAAAACGGTATAAAGTTTCCAACAGCCTTGTTTGAACCAAATCCCAATTATCTTTGAATGAATAATTATTGGATTCAACTTTCAATCCCTGTATTTTTGAAATGTCATCTAAAATTTCAAAACCGTATTGACACAATGCAATAGGATAAATCTTTACATTTGCATTTGTTGTGTTTGTCGTCACAATTTGTTGCAAATATTTTCTCCATACTTCGCTGCAGAACATGTTTTCATCTATCAATACAATCACAGCAGTTTTGTCACTCTCTGAAAAATCTATTTCTTTGATTGTATCTTTGTCTGCACCAGTTCGCAAATAAACAGGAATGTCAATACCGTCGGTCAATGGTTTATTGACATCTCTGCAAAGAAGTTGATAAATCATTTCAAAAGCTTTTTCTCCATCTGAATATTCAGAATGGTAAAGCACATATATAGCAAGGGGCATTTTCATGTTTAAATCCATAATTATTCTCCTGTATTTCGTTGCATTTGTGGAATGTTATTTTTTCTTTTATCCGATTCGTTTCTTTGCCTAAATGCCTTTTCTATAGCATTTTGCATAAACACTCTATCCTCAGTCCAATCAATCATTACAGCATAACCAGTTTCATAATTTTCGATAAATCTTTTAGGATAATTACTTTTGTAACGCTGATTAATTGGTTTATTATAATCTGGATGTGTTGGTAATACAACACCTAATAATCCGGCATAATGATCTCCAACTTTATAATTAAGCGCTCCTGAAATCTCCCAATCTACATGCTTTCTATGTTTGGTCTTATTTCCAAGCAGGACAACAAGCACCGTTGTATCACATAGATATTTTTTTTGTATTAACTGTTTGATATATTCATCTTTATTGTCAGTATCAATGTCTCCTTCTTGAACTGATTTGTTTACAACCAAATCATCAAATAAGTTTTCAAAATATTGTTTGTACAACTGATCATCTTTATGATAATAACTCAAAAATGTTTTCCTTTTCGTGATATTTTGCGGCAGTTTAGTCGCTCCTGACCCACCAAGCGAAATGATATCCCTAAAACCATCATATTGTATTATATCATCCAAAATGGTGTATTGTCCTTGTCTGTTCTTACTTAGTTTGCATAAAGATTTGCCATTTTGCATCATCCTTTTGAACCAATTTCTGTCATGAGTTTCAAAATTTCCAATAGTGGTATTTTTAGAATCAATCTCTCCACAATAAATATCATTTACTCTTCCATTATCAAAAGAAATTTTTGTTATTCCATAATCTTGCATAATTCTACTATTTATAAGTTCCAATCTAAGTAATTATCAAGAGGATGTGATGATGTACTTTCGTTAATAATCCTATTAGATGAAAACATTTTTTCTTTATACTCTCCAGCCAAGCTTGAAATAAAATCATTTAGTGTTCTGGTGCCTCTAATCAAAGTTACAGTTTTGAGATAATCTGGTAATTGCGCATCAATAATGCCTTTGAGTGTGAGTGCAGCAATTTGCGTTGTATCATATCCATATCCGACTTCCCATGGCACCCACTTTGAGCCAAGCGTATTTGGAGAAATCACACAAAGCATATGGGAACTTTGTTGAATACCTTTCTTAATGCAATTGACAACACCTTTGGGATTGTTATTTTGATAATATTCTTTTAAATTCTTGTCATATTCATCAAAATACACATCTATACCTGCTTTTGTTAAATAGTCTGCTATGTGACGGCAAATTGAAGCATCAGCCTTTTGATGACTAATAAACACACATTTAATCCCATATTGTTTCCTTCTTAATACTGTTTCTGCTTCACAATAAAATCTATTAATTCCATTCATACCTCATAAATATTAATGTTGTTAATCTTTATTTTTCTTTCATCATACTCTCCATCAGCCCTTTCTTCACGCCCTTGTATTTCTCCACCACCTTCTCCTCGGCTGCAATCTTCGCATCCACACTCGACAATATCTCCGCAATGCGACGCTGCTCGGCGAGGTCGGGAATGAATAGTTTTTGATTTTGCATTAATGACCAATCTGCTCTCGGCATTTTTGTGCCTGATGACAAATTGGCGATTTTATTTATCAATTCTGTTTGAAAAAGATAAAAAAGGAATTGTGTGTCAATAAATTCACTATGCCTTAAAACCCATATTTCGGTTGAACAAACGCCGTCAAATTGGGCAAGCCAATATTTCCTCAAATAAGGACGTAATTTGCCATATAAGACATCTCCTTTCCTAAATTTATTCTTGATGCTCAACAATTTTGAGATGTCAGAAGTCCCGTTTATTGTTCCACTTACTTGTTCCATATTTTCCATTTCAATGCAATCCTTAAATTCTGTTTGAATTAATGGATTGTATTTTTCAGATGAGGGCTCGCAGCATTCCCCCAGCTTCACTTTCTTCCATCCCTCTTTGGGTTGCAGCAGGGTGGCGAGGAGGCCGCGCTTGATGTTGCGGTACTTCGCTATCAACGCCTCCGAGGCCGCTATCGCCCCGTCAGCACTGCTCAATATTCCTGCAATGCGACGCTGCTCCGAGAGAGATTCGGGATAGGTGATTTCTAGTCTGTCAA
This sequence comes from uncultured Bacteroidales bacterium, assembly GCA_937896505.1. Taxonomy (GTDB): domain Bacteria; phylum Bacteroidota; class Bacteroidia; order Bacteroidales; family F082; genus Limimorpha. The sequence goes on from CALBNP010000185.1 coordinate 11,983, forward strand.
CAATATTTTTGCTCAAATTAGGTTGGCCAGAACCTTGCGCCAAAAATAACAATGCCTGTTTGTTAAATTTGATTTGATTATATAGAAAATCCGTATCTATTATCTCATTATTTGGAATAATTGCCAATACTGCTTGGTTGGAAGTCGCTTTTATTCTCAACATTGAAACTTGTCCCGCAGTAGCACCATATAAGGCAACCAAAATTGAATTGGCAGGAATCCATTTCGCACTTGAATTGGTCAGTCCAGCAAGTGTGATATTCTCAATTGTGGAAGTGATTTCTGGATTGTTGACCTCACCAGATGAAACCCAAGGAATATCACCTCCATAATAATCATCCCTACTACGGTTTGGTGTTCCACCTGCGTAAGAATCAATTATCAAATCTCCCAACTTTTTAGTAACCCATTTCGTCATTGCGCTTTCTATTTAAGTGAATTTGTGTTTTCATTTTCCATTTGTATTTCGCGCATTTTCTGCCGCAGGAGTTTCTTGTCGGGCAGGCACAGCCTCGTCGCTGATGATTTTTTTCAAATCCTCAATATCGGGCAATGCCTTTCGTAAGTCTTCCGGCATATCGGCTGCTGTTTTATAGGTGGCCACGCCCATAGGACTTGTGTATTTCTGAATGACATATTCCACAAAGTCTTTGTTGGCGGATTTGCAAAGCACAATTCCTATTGAAGGATTTTCGTGAGGCTTGCGCACGTGGTCGTCGAGGATTTGCAAATAGGTGGTTAGTTGGGCAAGATAGGCCGGTTTGAATTCGCCCAGCTTCAGTTCAACAACCACCAGGGAATTGAGTTCTCGATTAAAAAACAGCAAATCGGGAAAAAACTCAACGCCATACACTTCCAAATGATATTGATTGCCAATGAAGGAGAAATCCTTCCCGAATGTCATTATAAAGTTTTTGATATTCTGGACAATTCTTTGTTCAACAACTCTCTCATCAATATCCTGACGATCGCGTTCGCCGATTTCTTCCGTATTGATAAACTCCAATGCGTATGAGTCTTTGAACATCATTACCGCCTTGCGGGCCATGGATGAATTGGAAATGGTTTGCGAAAAGTTGTTCGGTAGTTTGTCCCGATTTTCAAATGCCTGTTGTTTTATGATTTTTTCAAGCGCATCGACAGAAAGATGCTCTTCGGCAGTGCGATGTATGTAATAATATCGAGCGTTTATATCTTCAATATTTCTGTATATTTCTACGTGATGAGAAAATGGCACATTAAAGAAGTCTTCGATTGGGAAATTGACAATATTTGGAATTGTCATTGTTCGGAAAACGTCAATTGTATTTTCTGATGAAATATCATTTATATTACTGATAGATAATTCTTTGTTAGAATCGTGCGTTATAACGCACGATTCTTCAGAATCCGATGCGTGCGTTGTAACGCACGCATTTGAATCCAACATTCTCCAGTGTTCATAAAACAATCTCATCTTTTTCAAGCTTGTTTCTGAATAGCCTCTCAATCCTGGCATTTCTTTGCGGAGTTGTTCACTTATTGCTTTTAGTGCCCCGCTTCCATATTCCATCTTGCGAGTATTCTTCGATAAATATTTTCCAATCGCGAAATAAACAGCGAGTTGCACGCGGTTTACATCTTTCAGTGCCTCATACTGGCCTTGCAAGATGGCGGTTTTGATTGCCTCCACCGCTTCGGTCAGTGATATTAATGTGTCTTCTTTATTCATAACGTTGACATATCTTTTCCAGATTTTTTATAGCTGCAAAGGTACCATTTTTCTTACTTCAAAACACACCCCAGTTCCTTCAGATGCGCTTTCATTATTGTTCATTATTAGCCGATTTCTCAATATCTTCAATGCTTGGCAGCGAAGACTTGTATTTTTCCGGAATCAATTTCGACAGATAATTCAAGAGAACCGCTCTCGACCAACTGTTTTCTACCGTTTTGTTGATATAAAACAATGCCTTGTCAGGCTGGTTTTTGCATTTGTCGATAATCAATTTATGATGCCCCCAAGGAACTTCAAACAAGGCCGCCAATTGCCCCCCAACCTGGGGAGTATTTGAAATTGCATCTTCTTCAGATTGCTCCCCAACTTGGGGAGTGGTTTCAACAAGCTGATTGTAAAGAAGATAAAAATTCTTCATATACAACAAATTGGTAACAGAAAATGACTTTACATCTGGTAAACTTTTCTGCAAATCCGTACTGATTTGTTGCAAAATCTTGTCACCATAAACAGATTTCTCCGACAGCACTAAAATATCTTTGCCTAAAAACCAGTAGAATTCAAGCATTTCGGTATTGACCTTTACGGCAGCTTTTACCTGACACCTACGAAATTGTGCGGCGACTTGTGAAATCCATTCTTTATAATCTTTTTCCATGTTCAATTTTGTTTGCGAAAATCAAAACACAAAGGTACGGTTTTTCTTACTTTGAAACATATCCCAGTTCCTTCAGATATGCGTCCAATTGCTCGGTGGCGCGCTGGCGTTCGGCAATCAATGCGGTGAGCGTCACGGTGTATTTGTCGTGGAGTAGTTCCACGTGTTGCTGCAAGGTGCGGGCATGTGCTTCGAGATAGACGGCTATGGTGTTGTGCAAGGTGCTCAACCAACGGGCGGTAATGAGACGGCGGGCATCGTCGTTGGAGATTTGCTCGCGTGCCTTGTCGGCCAACGCCTCCTTGCTTTGCTCAATCTCGCGTAGCTTCTTGCGGCACTCTTTCAGTTCGTTTTCAAGTTCAACATGATGTTTGATGCTGTCTTCCTTTTCAGCAATCCTTGCCTCCACTTCCGATGCTTCACGCTTGCAGTTCTGTATCTCGGCCTGCAACTGTTCGCCAACTTTGAAACGTTTCTCGAAGGCTTTCAGCAATTTGGAGACTTCTCGTTTCCTTGCTCTCAACTCTTTTATCTCGCTTTTCACCTCGGCAATGATGGCTTTTGGCATCACTTCATATTGTTCGACATCCCACTCATCGTTGTCCATTTCGGCAATTTCGGCAAACTTGGCATCAAGTTCGTCGCGACGGCTTTCCAACCGCTGCATATCGGCCAGCACTTCAGGAAACTCGTTGGCGATAAGCTCATCGTCGGGAATCAACTCAGCGGTCCAGCCACTCGACTGCACGCTGCGGAAATCGCTGCGCAAGGTAGAAACGAAGTGAGCAAACGAGCCCCGCACTTGGTTTGCATCAAGGACATTCAGTGGCTCCAACTGTGTCACAAATTTCTCTGTAAGGCTGTTGTTGAAATCGAACAAGCTACCTTGATGCAAGGTGTCACGGTCGTTGGAAGAGGCCGTCCAGAAATCATCGATGGCGCGGTTGTAGGCCGCCGCCACCTGCTGCTTGCCATTGCTCTCGGCTATCAACTGCTTGATGTCGCCCTTTTCAGTAACAGCATCGGCAAATTGGGCGTAACCATCGGCAGCTTGGGTAAAGAGCTGCTGCTGCAAGCCTTCGTAGCAGTCGAATTGTGCTTTCAGTTCGTCGATTTCGCTTTGCGGGATGCCGCCGTTGATGTGGGCACGTACATCTTGTGGCGTAGGTGCCTCGGAATTATCCACATAGCGACGAATATTGCAGTTGAAATCCTCGGCTTCCAGTTCCTCCTTGGTCACGAGGCGGCTGTAGCCTTCGATTTCAATCTTGTTGTGATACACATAGCTGATTTTCTCCACATCTTCGGGACGGAGCGAGTTCTGGTTTTTGCCTTCCTTGTATTCGCGGTCTGCATTGATGAAGAAGACACCTTTCCGTTGGTTAGCACCCGCTTTGTTGATGATAAGCAGCGAGGCGGGAATGCCGGTGCCGTAGAAGAGTCCTTGCGGCAACCCTATGACGCACTCGAGGATACAAGAAGCGTTGGCATCGCTGCCCATGATGAGCCGCTGACGCATCTTTTGTTCCTCGCCACCGCGGAAGAGCACGCCGTGCGGCATCACTACTGCCATGCGCCCATTGTTCTTCAGCACCGAAATCATGTGTTGCACAAACATGAAGTCGGCCTGTTTCTTCTTGCTCATCCAGTTCTGGAAACGCTCCTTGAATTGCATGTTGGCGGTGGTGTAGTTTTGCGAGAAGGGCGGATTAGCCACCACGATGTCATATTGATTGAGCATGCCGCCCGACACCAGCTTTGGGTTCACTAAGGTGTCGCCTTGCTCGATGCGGGCGTTGCGGATGTTGTGGAAAATCATGTTCATCTTACACATCTGGTACGGACTGTCGAACTTCTCCTGACCGTGCAAGGTGAGTTTGGCAGCGCTGCCATAGCGGTTTTCCACATAGTTGTGCATCGTAATCAGCAAGCCGCCCGACCCGACGGTGGGGTCGCAAATCTCGTCGGTCTCCTTTGGTTGCAAAATCTGCCCCATCAGATAGACCACTTCCGAAGGCGTATAAAACTCGCCAGCCTTTTTTCCCGCACTTTCGGCGAAGAATTTGATGAGATATTCGTAAGCTGCGCCAAGCAGGTCGGGAAACTCGAAGTTCTCATCTTGCAACTTCGGGAAGTCGTTAAACTCTTTAAGAATATCGCGCAACGTTTCATCGTCCAAAATACGTTCACCTTTGGTATTCAGCTCATTAAACTTGGTTTTGCTAAGTACGCCCGAAAGCAGAGCCGCATTTGATTTCTCCACTTCGGCGAGTGCTGTGGTGATAGCATCGCCGTAACTTACTTCTTCGCCCTGTTCGTTCAACGGATGCAGTACATGTTTCCATCGGGCGAGTGCGGGCACATAGCAGTTGTATTTGGCAGGCTTATCGAGTTCGCTATCAATGTCAGCCTCATCAGCGTCGGGGTATTGCTTGTGCAAAGTATCCTTCAGCGCAATGCGGTCAATTTCAAACTGGTCGTTGATACGCTTCAGGAAAAGCAGTGCGATGATGTAGTTCTTGTATTCGGCAGCGTCCATGCTGGTGCGCAAACGGTCGCATTGGGCTTTGAGGAAAGACTCTAATCGCGAGAGTGAGATCTTTGATTTTAAAGGCATAAGTGGTCTTTTTTTCTACAAACTTTACATTCGCAAAAATAAACGTTTTTTAGTAATCCCGTCCAATCTTTTTCAAATCAGTATTCGTGTCTCTCTCTTAACCAATAACCATTAACCCATAACCATTATTTCGTCTATTATTGACCACTCACTTATAACTTGTTGATTTCCATTTGCAAATTTACGAAAAATTGTGCTCCTTGAGCGCCATCCATCTGCACATGGTGGAATTGAAACGAGACGGGAAGCGTGGCTTTGAACCAGCATTTGCGGTATTTGCCCCACATCACCATCGGATTGCAGAACTGCTCAGTGTATTGATTCACAATGCAATCGAGTTCGGTGGCAGTCATGGCCGATGTGCCTACAACCATCTTGTCTTCGAGGAAAAAGCTCTTGCATTCGTCGGCTGTTTTTTGTGTTAATTCTGCATAATCCTTGCCGAATTGCAATAAATCGTTAGTGAAGGCTATGTCGCATGAGTTGATTCCGCCATTCTTATTGTTGACAATCACATTGATAGCCAATTGGTCGTATTGATAGAATTTGCCGTTTTCAGGTAACTTATAAAACTCTTCTATTTGGCTCGCCGCCTTGCCGATGCACCAGCATATCAACATGTTGAACGGCAGATGTTTCCGCTTGCTTACTTTCACCAAACGAGAGATGTCGATGGTCTTCACCAAAGTCACCATTGGCATGGGCGACGACATCCAAAGCCTAAAGGCTTGGGCTCGCGTTGTTTCTTGGGGATTTATCTCTTGTTTCATTTTCTTACTTGTAGTATTTTTCAATGCCTCCGTAACCTTTTATCAGTTTGTTGGCTTTGGTCTTGCCGATGAAATTTGCAAGGCGTTTGCGAAACTCATCGGGCCGCTTGCGTGCTGCATCGATGTAGGCAACCCGAATGCGACGATAGGAATCCGAGAACCGTTCGAAATTGGCCCAAGTTTCTGGGTCTTTCTTGATTTCAGCCAAAATATCCTCCGGAAAAATGTATGGCTCGTTGATGATAGGCATAACCAATGGCCTGACTTTCGGATGAATCATTCCCTGCCCATCGAGCCAAATCAGGCGTTCGATGTTGGGACGCGAATAGGGGCTTCCTTCCCGCCTTGGTGTGAAGCGTCGGATGCCGTGGGTACTGTCGAGTGTGCCAGCCTGACCATCTATCCAGCCGAAACAAAGTGCTTCCTCGACGGCATCATTGTATGAAATGCTTTGCTCGCCCGCCGCCTTCGTAGGGAAAATGAACCAGATTTCTTTCTCCGTCTCGAAATGCTCGTTGAGCCATTGGCGCCATTCGGCGCGGTCATTTGTCTTGAAAGTGTTCATCGTTCGCCAAATGTTTCTCGTTCCAGACACAGAATCCTGACGGGCTGGTCGCCGCCGACTTCAAGATTCGGGCAGGTGGTCGTCTGTCCCGTATCAATAAATCCACATTTCTCCATTACCTTGCCTGATGCAGGATTATCGATGAAATGCGAGCCCCAGAGCGTGTTGAAGCCTTTCGTTTGAAAGCAATACTTCACAATTTCACGAAGTGCTTCTGTGCAAATGCCTTGATTCCAATAGGGTTTGGCAATCCAATAACCCACTTCTGCTTCGTCGTCAGCAATGGAAAGGTTGCTGCGTGAGGATGGATGATAACCCGCGCAACCAATAATCTCACCCGTTTCCTTGAATATCACTGCCCAAGTGCTGTCGTTCAGAAAATAGGTTTTGATGGCCATCAGACTTTCGTCAATGCTTTGGTGTGGCGGCCAACCTGCCCGTGGGCCCAAGTCGGGGTCGGAAGCATACTTATAAAGTGCTTCCGCATCGCTTTCTACCCACCGACGCAATATCAGTCTTTCGGTTTCCATCATCTTTGATGTTTTTCAAAAATCAGCCCTTCTTCACCATAATTTCCTGAAAACTGAAAACCAACTCTTTGAAGTACTTTCCTCGAAACTTTGTTTTCTTCAGTAGTCTCAGCTATGATTTTCCTGACACCTTCTTGAACCAATGCCCATTCCGAAACCGATTTCAAAGCCTCGGTCATGTAGCCGTTGCCGCAAAAGCCGTCCCGAAGTCCATACCCGATTTCCACCGTTCCGTCTTCGCCAAGACCTTTGAAACAAAAATCACCGACAATTGTGCCTGGTTTTTCTTTCAGTTCCATCACCCACACGGCATACCACATCCGCTTTTCGGGATGGTCGATGCAACCTTGCAGCATTTCGGCGTAGGCTTGTCTCAATTCGGCACTTTCTTGGTTTTCAATCAAATGCCGCATCTCATCATCGCTGATGGGATAAAGGGATAAACGCTTGGTTTCTATTGTTGTCATTTATTCGTTGTATGTTGATAATTAAGTAAATGGTCAAATTCAGAATTTGGGACTACGAGAGGGTTCATTACAATACAAAGTCATGGTGTTTGAAATTGCTGTAGTATCGGCCATCAATAGCAGTAAAACGAAGAACGCAATAATTCGGATCAGTAACACCTCCCAGATAGTATTCTGTATCCCCCTCACGCCAAATCTTTTGCTTTGATTCCATATCGGTCAATACTTCCATAGTACCACGCAGTGCCAATCCTCGGAAGCATTTTTCGTCGCAGAAATAAATGCTGGCTTTACTATTTGCCTTATATTGGGCGACACGAACAGAGAAGGTATTGGTGGTGAAGTAGAACACCTTTACACCTTCACGTACACGCGGGGCGAGCATTGCTTTTGTCCAAGGATAGCCTTCATCATCCACTGATGAAATGTAGGCTATAGGTAAAGAGTCAGCCATCAAAGCTATGAGTTGTTCGTCCATTTCGTTGATACGCAAACTCTCTCGCCAGCGCCTGAGACGAGGAAAACTTATTTTCAACTGGCCGATGTATTCTTCGCGAGTCAAAGGAAAAGGAAGGTGCTTGTTCACTTCATCAACGAACTGCGCACAATGCTCAATCATTTCGTCCATGCTGCAATCCTGCAAAAATTTTCCATCCTTGTAGCAGAACTGGCAATAGTCGAAGTTGATGCTACCGTTGGTCTCTTTTCCGCAATCTTCATCTTTGGTAAGCGGCATGCCACAACTCTGACAGAACTGAGGCAACTGACCTTCTTGCAGATGCTTTTCCTTGGCGGGGAAAGTGGCTTCGTAAGCGGCAAATTCTTCGGGCTTCTCATCGCACACGAAATAGCCTTTCGGTGTATGGTAAGTACCTTCAATTCCGTTCAAGTAGCCAGGGATAAGCTCTTGCGCCAAAAAATAAGGCACTTCGCTTTCGATAAGTTCGCCGTGGTAGTGAATCTTCAGACTGCTGGCTAAAACAAAACCGGCATGTTTGTAAAAGTCAATGTTGCCTTCCATGCACAGCACACCGATACCCATCTCTTTGGCTTTTTCAATAGAATATTGCAAAAGTTTCAAGCCGTAGCCTTTCCGCTTATAGTCGGGATGAATGCTGATAGGGCCGAAAGTCCAGGCAGGAAGTATTGAGCCGTCGGTCTTCACGATTTCGGCTTTAGAAAACATCACATGGCCGATGATTTTTCCGTCTTCTTCCATCACAAAATCGAGTTCGGGAATGAAGTCGGGATTATTTCTATATTGGTTGAGGACAAAATGCTCCTTGCACCCCGGACAATAGACGTTCCAAAATGCTTCGCGGGTGAGGTTCTCCACCTCGCGGTAATCTTCAGGTTGTTCTAAACGAATGTTCATATTCTCAAGGTTTTAGATTATTTCATGACTTCACACCACACTTTACCTTGGCGGAAAAACACGGTGTAAATCTTCGCTCCTTTCACTTGCGCCACGCGCACTTCGGCAGCCTGTTCAGGGAAGAGACGGATAAGCTCCACGCGGTCGTAGCGTTCCGCGACGGCGGCAGCGATGAAGTCGTCTTTCGTCATCGGGCAAGCGTAGTTCAGCAAATATTCTCCGTCCATTTCGGTGATGGTGGGAATGGTGTTCAAATTTTCAATCGTTACGGGTTCGATTTTGCAACCGCAACATTCGATTTGCGCCTTGCCGTAAGCGATGCCAACATTCTTGCAGTTGG
>CALBNP010000186.1 GCA_937896505.1 uncultured Bacteroidales bacterium
GACTTCACGAAGTTCAGAGGAATGGCGCAAAAATGCTAAAAATAGAAGTCCCCTAAAGAATGATCATGGAAGGCAAAGACATAAGAGCGATACTTCGGAAACCAATTGAATGGTATTATGATATGTGGGTGATTTCCAAGCGAGCTTTCATGGTGTGCATGGCTAATGAAATATACACCGTGGGCGACCTTCTTCGCGCCTATCACAATAATGTTTTGCCTAAGCTGCGTAATTGTGGAAAAAAGACTATTAAGGAACTGGAAGTGGTACTTGCTCAGCTCGGTCCAAACGGACAGACATACGCCCTTCAGCTCATAAACAAACTGGACAAGTACGAAGATTTGTCGGAAGCACCGAAGAATCTCATTGTATCGGCTTATCACAAGCCGTTGTTTGAATTCTCCATGGATTGCATAGACCTGTTTTATGCCACCTTCAATGACCCTTGTTCTTTTTATTCCTTCTTCTGTCTCGACCAGAAAAATTTGGCAGAAAGGTTCAACAACCTTGACAGTTGGGAGTTGAAGCACTATTGCTATCAGCTGCTTTCGGGAATCCACTCTTCGTTTTGGATAGAACAGCTGGCCGACACGTTCACATACGAATTGGTTGTCATTGCGCGGACCATATTATGGTTCTGTGATGAACAATTTGCCGAAGAGATTGAAGCCTCGGATGAGACTCTGAAGGTCAGGAAACGCCTCCTTTTGGCTGATTTTGGCGAAAGCGTAGATAAATTGTCAAAGCAATCGAAACGCATTCAGGAATGGTTTATGCCCAGCTATCAGAAGGCGGTCACAATGTTTCTGCTTACCGAAGAACAAGTGGCAGGACTTTTGCCTCAAATATGGCTTCATAGAGCGCCACACGGCGAGATATTCCGTTTCTTGGCCGATTTGAACGATGTGCTGTTTCAGTATGAAAACCTTGACGGGGACGAAATCAGTAAAACCCTCATCGCGACAAAATACCCTTATCTGACGGAGGAACAAATCGGTTTTGTTATCGATTTTTTCAACCAATACGAGCATTTTCCGATGTTCTACCTTTTGAGGGAGTACCTGGCCAAGTCGGATAAAAGGTTGGATAAGGTTTTTGCGATGGCGACGGGCATTTGCGGTGGAAATCCTATGAACATGGCCGAAATTGGAGAAAAGATAGAATGCACCAGGGAGCGTGTCAGGCAGCTGATGGAGAAGGCCTCGAAAGACTTGTTTGAGGACATGAACTGGTCGTATTACCAGTTTGACAGAACCCTTGTTATTGCTGAAGTCGATGATTTGTATTTGAATGTCGTTGACCACGAGAAAGTGAATATCTCATTCGAGTCGTTCGCCCGGGTTTGTATCGAGGGGTTCCCGTTGAAAGCGATAAAGGAGAACGACATGCGTTTTCTTGTCAACAGACGACTGAGCGGCCAAATCATCAATAGAATCTGCGGAGAAGTCAACAAGCAAAACAAGCGGATAAGATCGGGCATCGATTCCATACAGCTTGAAGACTTATTGAAAGATATTCCCGACGACAAGAAGGATGATTACAGGCAAGCCCTTCCCGTCATCATCACCAAGGCATACAGATTGGTCGTTGACGAGAATGGGAACATCGTTTTGCCTCCCAACGGGGTCGATATAGTTTATGAACTGTGTGAAATCCTGCGTGAAAAAGACAGACCAATGAGTTTGAGGGAATTGTATGCAGCACTGATACAGAGATGTCCAGAGGTTGTGCATAAAAGCTTTGAACATGTCAGGGCAAAAGTGTTGCAGTCGGAGGCCTTAAAGCCCATCGGGAAGTCATCGATGTACACCTTGGCCGAATGGACCCATGTGTATCGAGGGAGCATCCGTGACTTGGTGGCCGACATTTTGAAAAAATCCAAGACCCCTTTGCATATTGATGAAATCATGAAGAAAGTGTTGTCAGCTTATCCTTATACCAACAAGAGTAGTGTCACGTCGAGTTTGGGAAGCGACAAGGAGCGGTTTGTTTTGTTCGGAGAGGGGTATTATGGGTTGAGGGGGAGGAAGTATCGAGGGGAGCGATAGAGGTTGGAGGTTTTTTCTTTGTCCATCATTTTTATTATTTATTTGGAGTTAATACAGGTTTGATGTAATTTTGCTTGATTTTTCATTCATAAATAGTTTTTTTCAATCGTATATGTCTAAAAGAAAAGATAATATAGTGCCTTCAAATCCTTTCAACGACAAGTATTCGTCATTGATTCGGCCAATTAAGATTTTTCTACCCGCACAAGACAAAAATGATAATATAGAAGACAACAAGTATGACGATTTTGTCGGGCGAGAACGCTTGATGGAAAGATTGTTCAATTGGCTGTCTGACAAAAAGAAGGAAAGTGGCTCTTATCTGGTGACCGGTTTCCGTGGTATGGGTAAGACCATCTTGGTGGAACGTGTTGTTGATAAATTGACCCGTGAGGTTAATGAGAAAGGTGAGCCATGGTGGCTTCTATTGAGTTTGGTTCCTGTAATCATTATGGGATTTTCGGCAGCTATCAAGCCCAAAATAATGGACTTTATTTCAGCTTATTGGTGTTGGTTAGCGGTTATACTGTTCCTATGGTATGTTGGTGTTGTTGGGGTGTTCATTTTTGACAAATACTATTATAAATGGAAAAAGAAAAGGGTCAGGAGGAAATACCCGAATCATGAGAAATTTGACGATGCGAATGTTGACAAAATGGCTCGTGGAAAGAATGATAACTATGACAGCCGAAACTATAGCAACATAAAGATTTCCATCAACCTTGGTCATGAGGTACTGAAGGAAAGAGACGTGCTGAGTATGATTGCAACTTCCGTAAGAGATAAATACAAGGCGTTCGTAAGAAGCTCAAAACCTCACCTTGCCATAAAGTCTACTTTGATACTGGTTATTTCTTCAGTTAGTCTTGCCCTTACTATTTCCATCCAAATGAATTTTGATGTCAATAATAATATTGTAATCAATAATGAAGTTAAGACTAATAGGGCGGATGTAAATATAGATGTACATAATTCTCCCGTAACAGTCAGGGAAGAGGTCTCAAATGACCAAACGCTTGTTGTCTCGGGAAATTCCGACAATTCCAACAATCAGCAAGTTTTTGTCAATAGAGATTCCAGTGAGTCATGGGTCTCGCGTCTATTCACTAAGGTGGCAAGGGCTTTTGTGACAGTATATCATTTAGAAACGGGTCTGGGTGGTGTGTTTAGGTTTGTTGTTTACATTCTACTTTTTGTTTTTCTAAGTTGGTTATTTGAGAAAATATTTCGGCTAATACCGTATTATGCTACACCATTAAGTGCTTTACGACGGCTTGAGTTACTGACAGAACGTCTCAATACTGTCACTGGAGAGGAAACAGGGTTGGCTCCTTCTGCAAACACTAGCATGTTCACTTTTTCATTGTTCAATCATAAGAGGCATAAAACCAAGCCTATTGCCGACATTCGTGAGATAGAGACCGAACTGGCAGACATCATCAATTTGATTTACTCCGACAAATGTGTAAAGGGGTATCAAGCCAGTTTTATCGTGGTGTTTGACGAAATGGACAAGATCGATCCAGCGATGATGGAACAGCACAGAACCACTGAGATGCCCGAGTTTACTGATTCAGTAAAAGGCTTTCCCGACGGCATGGATTCACGTGAACGCCGCCGTAATGTATTGATGTTATTGGCTAATATTAAACTCTTTGTGTCAACTGCAAAGGCCAAATTTGTGTTTATTTCAGGTCGTGAACTTTATGATGCGTATTTGGCTGATTTGAGTGACCGCAATTTCGCCATTAGCAGTATTTTCTCAGGAGTTATCAATGTGGACAGCTTTCTTTCCCCAGAAGGAGGGCAGACAGATGTTCGTTCCATGTCTGAATGGTATATTGCCAATAGATTAATTCCGCAGGAATGGCTTAGAAAGGTGGAGGAAAGGAATGCTAGGGGACAGTTAAAAAAGGAGACAGAAGAATCGAAATCGAGAGCTGTATTGAAAAAAGAGATGCCTTCTTTGCGTTGGTATTATGAATATCTTATAGAAGAGTGTGACGCACCTAAGGCAGAAGCCACTTATGTCATAGGATTCCTACACACTTTTGCAGCGTATCTAACACATATCAGCAATGGGTCGCCCAAAAAGATATTCCTTTATTTTGAGAAATATATTCGACGCAACCAAGACTGTGAACCATTGAATGAGTGGGGTGATGTGTTGGCAGTAGGAAAACCCAACGTTAGGGAAAAGGATGATGTTTATGTGTTGTATTTTGAACAGATTCAACAAAAGACCATTAACTTTGTTTACTATTTGGCCAATCCCATTATGGGTACAATCACCAATGATTTAAGCAATTATGGCGACAGGTTTTTGGTTTCACTTTCATTCATTATCGACCATATTTATAAACACCACAATCGGAGCTTCTCATGGCGCAATATTGAGCAAATTCCTGATTTGCTGAAAACCAGTAAAGCTCCGGAATTGCGCGATTCAATGATGTCCATAATGGAATATTTGACCCAAACGCATATCTCTCCTATTCTTATCGGTCTGAATGAATACAAATTCCACAAGAGCATAGCTGAAGAGATTTCTGTCATGTCGAAGATGTCGGACGAAGCATCGGCTATCTTCAATTTTACACTTGACGAGTCGTTGTCCGTCATAACATACAACAATCGCCTGTTGACTCACTACATGGAACTTGACAAGCCTGACCGCGAAAACAATACCAGTCAGCGACAGTACTTACCCATCATCGCACGTATCCATTCCAATCTTGGCGACTTGCACTTTTGGGATGAGGACTATTATGCGGCTTCGTTAGAATATCGTGCTGCAATAGATGGGTTCTCAAAAGACGATACAGTTGCGGGATTCCTCACACGTATTCGTTGCATGTTGAAACTTGGACTCACCTACGAATCGCGAAGGCTGTTCCCTAATGCCTATCAGTTGTATTGCCAATTGTTGGAACTGTTAATCAAAAAGCGTTGGATTAATGAAAACGACTATGGTCTTTATACTATGGACCAATATGTTGACGACTGGCGTGGGAAGAGACAAGTGATAGTTAGAAAGGGAGCCCGATATGGTTCTAAATTTGATACCCAGTTCAATCATGACATCGTCAGTTTTGACAAAGAAGATAAATATGTATATAGTTTTGATGTTGATGGGGTTATATCATCCTTTGCGAACGATTTGACGCAGGAGAAAACCGCTACAATAAATTCTCTCACCGTATTTGAGGAGATTCGATATGTCTATCAAGCCATCTTGACCAAATTAAGCATATTGGAAAAAATGGGAATGAGCGGAATCACTCAAACCAATATCGATGTGGCCGAGGGCGAATTCATGGCCATTCACAAAAGCGTTAATGTCAAAGAAAAATTCATTATTTCTGCTGACTTTTTCCGCAAATTGGCAGAAATCCTCTATTATAAGAATAGTCTGACCATTCTTACCCAAAATCAGGATTCATTATATGCTTCGGCGTATTATGATGATTTTGATTTGCTTGCGTATCTTGATGATTTTTGCAGATATGACAAGGCCAAATCTTATAATCTTTACCATATATGCGAACCAAAGAGAAATGTTATTGCCATCAAACACGATGTCAAGTTGTTTTTTGATTTGTTGGATAACTCTGCGTCAAAAAATGAGAGCCATCCCAAATTCAAATATGATTTTCCTGAAGACAGATGTACGTATAAAGAGTTATTTGAAAAACTGAAGGATAATGCAAATGACTATTTAATAATAATCAAGAATAACGGACTGCTGCATCCGGAGGATGATTTTTTCAGAATTAAAGAGAATGTCATAGGCTATTTGGATTACTGTATAGATAGAGTATATACCAACGAATCCATGACTTTCTTCTTTAAAGGCGTTGAGGCTTGTGGCTACCATTGCAGATTGATGAGGAAACAAGGTCATAGACCACCCTGTTACGCTTGTAAGTACTATACACGAAGTCTCCGAATACTTGCCGAGAACATGTTTGGCGACAAAAACGTTCTTGAAGATGGTTTTACCAGATCGTATGGTATTTTGAAGAAATCATTCAAGTCCAAACTGCTATATACCAGATCCAATCATATTCGTATTTTAGCGCAGACATTGGAAGGTTTTGGCAATGTGATGCTTTCGTGTGCTTCTGGTGACAATCTGGAAGGTACAAATGTTCGTTCTGGTAGTGGCATTAGTAAGAATATCATAGATTTAATTAAAGATTTACTGAATAAAACTACGGAAAAAGAGGAATTGAAACTGATAACCGAAAGAGAAAACCTGCTTTCGAAGCATCCGATAAGTCGACTTGATAAAAGCATTCTTTATTATTTCGATGCCTATCGGTTTTATCTTATGGACTCCTGCTATAGCGAAGCTGCGGGTTGTTTGAACAAAATCATTAATCTTCTCGCATATTATGTTGAGGTGTTCTGTTATTACGATGGTGGCGAGGAATTGTTATGGAGCAAAGAAAGAGAGTCGAAAACGGTTGAGGCAATTTTAGGAGACAACCAGTTCCATGGTTCACTTCTTGCCACATTGTTCCGGTTTATGGCACGATACACCAGTTATAAATATGACCTTACAAACCTGACAGAAATAAGCGAGTTAAAATGGATATACAGTAAGGATGTCCATGATAATATTGATTTGACACGCCTGTCCTTTTATCCTGCAATACGGTCGGCCTGGTTACGTGTCGTAGAGATAAGGGCTATTGGGACACATTTTCTTGAAAAAGTAGATTCCAAATATAAGCATGAAGATTATCTTGGTTTTATCCGAAACACGTACCCTCTTATAGCACCGAAAGACCGATACAGAACCACTTTCTACGAGGAAGTCCTTGGGCATTATACTAAAATGCGTTTTAATGACCATATTTTGAATGATATTTTGGGAGGGAACCCCATGCTCGATAGTAGCACTGGCGAGTATTCGGATATTTATCATGTGCAATTCTATCAGAAACTGGCGGATTATCTTGAATCACCCGCCGATTTAGTTCGTCTTGATTGCCAGATGTTCGAAACAGGCAAGGATGTTGACAAACGCTTGAAACTAGTGGAATTCTTAATACTTGACACTCTGGTTTGTGCGACAAACATGGTGAAAATTTTCGTTCCACATAATAACCTTTCTTCTTATTCAAACAGTTTCATAGGGATTAACTACAATTTCTATTGGGAATGGTCTCACAAGTATGAGTTTATCTATAGTTTATATAAATATAATGAGTTGATGCGGAGCGACAGTAAAAGCGATGCAGAGCATATTGTGAGCAACATGGCAAGAAGAAACAGCGTTATCAGAAACAATCCCGATAAATATTCGGAAGTGTTTAGGGATTTACGCTTCGAGATGGACCGCTGTTGTAAAATGATGGCGCAAATAGAGTATAATGAAGACACAAATAAATACGGACGGCGAAGCGAACAGTTTTATGCACAACTCCGTCATGATGTGGATGATACCACCATCAGCAACATTAATAGTAACTATACCGCTGAGATGGCTATTAAATACTATCAAATGGCAGAAGAAGCCAATACGGAGGGGACGGCTTATAAAGAGATGATGGGGACGATGTATTTCCTTGATGATGACATGAACAACGACACCAATCAGTTCAATATCGCCTGTGACCGTTTTCTCCTTAACTGTGGGTTGGTGGCAAAACAGCGTAAAAGTTTGGAGGGTCTGTATAAGTATTCAAATGTATATCATCTTCGCCATGCTTATATTACGGGTCCCAACAACCTCCGTAACGAACAATATGACCCTGACCAATTTGACAGATCACAATTTATTAATTCGGAATATTAAAATCAAAAATCATGGAAGAAAAACTCAAATTGTCCATAAAGGTTAATTGCAAAAGCATGGGAAAAGTGTTTGTTACCCCTGTTTCGAATACATCTATTCCTTCAGATAATGATGTCTATGAAGTCAAAAAGGATTCTGTCCTATATTTAGAAGCAGAAGCAGTAGAAGGTTCTCGATTCTTAGGATGGAGTGATGGAATATGTGATAAAATACGCAAAATTCAGGTGTCAAAAGAAACTGAATATGTGGCTGTTTTTGTCTTAACAACAAGACAGAATGAATTAACACCGTTGTTCGACAAGTTGTTTATTGACGGTCGTCGGTCCCCATTAGTACACGAATCATGCCCTGATAAGGGTAATTTCAGCAGTTCAAATAACAATCAACTTAGCCAGGACATTAAAGCAAAAAACGTGATTGAAGAAATGAAGAAATATAAAGGAAAAGACAGATTTGGTATTTTTTTGGCTTGGTTCATACCAGCATTGGCTATTATTGCTTTGTCAGTACTGCTTCTGGTGCCTTTGAAAGGTTGTGCAACAAGCACGGATTCTTTAGTGACTATCAATTCCATCAATACCAACATACCTTTGGTGATTTCAACTTCAGAAAATGGCAGAGGACTCATTTATGCTCACAGCATAGTTGTTGATTCCACATACATCGTGGCAAAAGATACTATAGCATCTTTGAACCATCCCGAGAAAACCATCGTTCATGGGGAAATTGTTTACCGTAATACCAATTGGCATTTGCTTCTTTATATTCTATTGGCAGCAATTTTATTGTCGGTAACGGTAATCTTAATCATAAAACACCTTGCGCCATATTTCGAGAAGGTTTTAGATTTTAGGCATAAAATGGAGGAGATTGAATACAAAGATCGAATTAGGCTTTATGACGAAGACCGAGCATACGAAAGACTATTGTATAGAACGGAAATGGCTCTTTATGAAAAAAGAGAAAAAGCAAGAATTGATGAATGGGTGAGAGACAACGAGCATGCAAGGGAACTGGATAAAAAGGAACAAGAACGCATTGCTGAATTGAGCAATGTGCTAAAAGAATTGGCCAAAGTTAAAAATACGGTGACTTTTAATGATCCCAAAGGTAGTGGCAAGACTATCACGATAGAAAGAAGTGTTCTATCTGAGGATTGCTGTAATGAATTGAAAGAGGTTCTTCAAGGTTTCATCAAAGAAGACGATTGCTGTTGTAAAATCTTAAAATGTCTATTCGGTGATCCTATTGATTGTGAGAAATTGAAAAAGTGTTTGAAATCTCTTCTTTGCGACAAGGAAAATTGTGAAGGGAAATGTAAGGAATTGTTGGAGCATGTCGATAGACTGATATTGGCTATTGAAAGAATGTCCTCCAATGGTGCTTCAACTGTGATAAATAATTGTAAGTAAAACATATTCTTGTGTATAATTAATTTTGTGTTTTGCTTCAACATAGATGAAAGGATACAACACGGTTCTATATTTGGCGAAGTAATGAACAATTGGTTGAAGATAGTAATTGCGCTTGCTGGTTTGTTGCTTGTTTCTGTATGCTGTGGAGAAAAAACACGGCAGATGGAAGGGAAGGGGAGTAGTGCTCATGCGGCATTGGCTGAGATTGACGATACTGTCCCAAAAAGTGTGTCTGAGCGCAGAGGCTAAAAAAAGGGATTGGCC
>CALBNP010000187.1 GCA_937896505.1 uncultured Bacteroidales bacterium
CGCTATGGCGACATGAAGAAGCAACTCGCCGAAGACATGGTGAAGACCATCGCCCCGATTCGTGAACGCATCGTGGAGTTCTCGTCGGATGAGGCTCGTCTCGACCGTATCGCTCGCATGGGTGCTGAAAAGGCCCGCGAAAGCGCATCGAAGACCCTGAATGAAGTGAGGAAAATTATTGGTTTTAAACATTTTTGAGCTTTAAGCCTAAGCAATAAGCAATAAGTTTGCGATTCCGCAGCTTATAGCTTACAGCTTACGGCTTACAGCTTATAGCTGAAAAATGGGAGACTTTGTAACATACGAGAAGATTCCGGAGCGTGCCGTTCTGATTGCTGCCGCAACGCGTGAACAGAGTCGTGAGCGCACGGAAGAGTATCTTGACGAGCTGGCTTTTCTCTTGGAGACGGCTGGCGGGGTGCCAGTGGCGCGTTTCGTGCAAGCCATGGACCGACCTAGCAGCGTGACTTATCTCGGCTCGGGCAAACTTGAGGAAATACACCAATACATCAAGGCGGAGAATATCGGGCTTGCAGTCGTTGACGATGAACTCAGCGCCACGCAAACCCGTAACATCGAGAACGCCTTGGAATGCCGCATTCTCGACCGCACCAGCCTGATTCTCGACATTTTCGCCTCGAATGCCCACACGGCTCACGCCAAGGCTCAAGTGGAGTTGGCACAATATCAATACCTTTTGCCCCGTCTGACCCGTATGTGGACTCACTTGGAACGCCAACGCGGTGGTATCGGTATGCGCGGCCCGGGTGAAACCCAGATTGAGACCGACCGCCGACTGATTTTGGAGCGTATCTCCAATCTGAAGGAGAAACTCAAGGAAATCGACATGCAGAAGACCGTGCAGCGCAAGAATCGCGGCAAGTTGGTGCGTGTGGCGCTGGTAGGCTATACCAATGTGGGTAAATCCACGATCATGAATCTGCTGAGCAAGAGCGAAGTATATACCGAAAACAAGCTTTTCGCCACGCTCGACACTACGGTGCGTAAGGTGGTGGTCGAAAACCTGCCTTTCCTGCTTTCCGATACTGTGGGTTTTATCCGCAAGTTGCCGCATGGCTTGGTGGAATCGTTCAAATCTACCCTCGACGAAGTGCGTGAGTCGGATATCTTGCTGCACGTTGTAGATATTTCGCATCCCGATTTTGAGTCGCAGATTGAAGTGGTCAACCAGACCTTGGCCGAGTTGGGCGCTTCCGACAAGAAGATTATCATGGTTTTCAATAAGATTGACGCCTACACTTGGGATGAGAAAGACCCCGATGACCTTACGCCAGCCACCAAACGCAATGTCTCATACGATGAGCTGAAGCGCACTTGGATGGCTAAGATGAACGACAACTGCATCTTCATCTCTGCCAAGAATCGCGACAACTATCAAGAATTCCGCGACTTGCTTTATAAGGAAATCCGCGACATGCACGCTATCCGTTATCCTTACGACAATTTCCTATATTGATTATGCAATTTATTGATACACATACGCATATCTACGATAAGGAATTCGATGCCGACCGCAGCGAAGTGGTGCAGCGTGCCGTGGATAGTGGTGTGCAAATGATGTTGCTCCCGAATGTCGATGCCACAACCATAACACCAATGCTTGACACTTTTGGGCAGTTCCCTGACCATTGTCGCGTGATGATGGGTTTGCAGCCCGAAGAGGTGCGCGACGACTATAAGAAAGTGCTGGCCCAAATTGAGAAGGAGCTGAAACGGGATATTTATATAGGTGTAGGCGAGATCGGCCTGGATTTCTATTGGGACACGACCTTCGAAAAGCAGCAGGTTGAAGCTTTCGAGCTTCAGCTGGATTGGGCAAAGCAGTTAAGTCTGTCAGTTTCCATCCATGCCCGCAATGCTTTCGGCAAGATGCGCGCTGTTTTGGAAAAGAAACAAGATGGCGGCTTGCGTGGCATAATGCATTGCTTCAACGGAACCCGCGACGAAGCTCAAGCCTATCTCGATTTAGGTTTCCATCTTGGTTTAGGCGGAGTGACGACGTATAAGAGCTGTCCCGTCAAGGATTTCTTGGCCGAACTGCCCTTGGAGCGTATCGTACTCGAAACCGATGCACCTTATCTTGCCCCTGTTCCGCACCGAGGCAAACGAAATGAGCCGTCTTTCTTGGCTGATACTGCAAGGAAAATCGCCGAGATAACGCAACGTCCCCTTGAGGAAATCGCTGAAATTACAACCCATAATGCTTCTGTTTTATTTAATCTGACAAACTGCCACTAACTCCATAAATTAAACAATAAGACACAGTCCCACAGTTCCCAAGTCAAATATCAAAAATCAATGCTTCGGCTCCGCTCAGCATCCCACAAAGTCACATAGTCCCCCAGTCACATAGTCCCCCAGTCCCCCAGTCACATAGTCCCCCAGTCCCCCAGTCACATAGTCCCCCAGTCCCTAAGTCCCTAAGTCAATTAGTCAAACAATTCAACAACAATGATACAACGCGAAGAAATATCCATTCTAGTGCTTTACACGGGAGGCACGATAGGCATGATGCAAGACCCGAAGACGGGTGCATTGGTGCCGTTCGACTTTGGTAATATCTACACGCATTTTCCCGTATTGCGCACATTAGGTTATAAGATAGATTTCTTTTCCTTCGACCCTTTGATTGACTCATCCAATATGGATCCCGCCTTTTGGCTCCGCCTGGCTGAGAAAATCGAGGAGAATTACGAACAATACGATGGCTTTGTAGTCCTTCATGGCTCTGATACGATGGCCTACACCGCTTCTGCATTGAGCTTCATGCTCGAAAACCTCAACAAGCCTGTGGTTTTGACAGGTTCGCAACTCCCGATGGGAATGGTCCGCACCGATGGCCGTGAGAATTTCCTTGCCGCCATCGAGATTGCCGCCGCCCGCGAAGACGACATCGCCATCGTTCCCGAAGTGTGCATCTTCTTCCAAAGCCAGCTGCTGCGTGGAAACCGCACGACCAAGTTCAATGCTGAGGATTTCGATGCTTTCGCTTCGTTCAATTTCCAGAATCTTGCCGATGTGGGCGTTCACATTAAGTATAATAAGGATAAGATCTTCAAGCCGAATTTCAAGAAACTGAAGGTCCACAAGAATATGGATGGCAATGTGGGTATCCTAAAAATGTTCCCTGGCATATCGGAATCGTTTGTGCGTCACTGCCTTTCGGCACCAGGCTTGAAGGCCATCGTCTTGGAGACTTTTGGCTCGGGTAATGCGACCACTGCACCATGGTTCCTCAATGCCTTGAAAGAAGCGATTGATAAGGGTTTGATAGTCCTGAACATTACCCAGTGCAAGTCGGGTTCTGTCGAGATGGGACGCTACGAAACCAGTCTCGGCATGGGGCAAATTGGGGTGGTAAGCGGCCACGACATGACGACTGAAGCCGCCGTAACCAAACTCATGTACTTGCTTGGAGAGGGTTTGACAGGCGAAAGAATCAAACAAGCGCTGCAAAATTCGATTCGTGGTGAAATGTCGATATGAAATCTTTCGCCCTATTTATCAGCCAATTGTGATTTTCGTCGAAGAAAAAATGTAGATATTTGCATTTTCGATTGAAAAAAAGCGTACTTTCGCAACGTTTTTTCGCGTGGTGTAGATAGAGGTGAAACAGGGAGAGATGTCCGAGTGGTTTAAGGAGCACGCCTGGAAAGTGTGTGTACTTCAAAAGGGTACCGCGGGTTCGAATCCCGCTCTCTCCGCAAACGATTGAAAGTCAATTTAGAAACAAATTAATTCATAAAAGTAATAATCAAAATTATTCAAATTTCACTATGAAAAAATTATTTGCTTTACTCATGGTTGCTGGTTTCCTGACCTTTGGTATCAGCAATCTCGTTGTTGCTCAGGAAGAGCAGCAAGCACCAGAAGCAACCGAACAAGTTGTTTCAGAAGAAGCCACGCAACCTGAAGTTGCTCCGGCAGTCGAAGAAGAAGTCGTTGAAGCTGCTCCTGTTTCAGAAGAAGCTCCTCTGACTTTCCGTGAATCCATCAAGAAGCAGTTCATCGACGGTGGTCCTGGTTTCATGGGCATCGTGTTGGTCATCCTGCTGCTCGGTATGGCAATCTCAATTGAAAGAATCATTTATCTGACCATGGCTGATGCCAATTCTGAGAAACTCCTGAAGGGTATCGAAGAAAAGATGCAAGCTGGCGACATCGAAGGTGCAAAGCAACTCTGCAAAGACACCCGCGGTCCTGTGGCAAGCATTTTCACCCAAGGTCTTATCCGTTACCAAGATGGTCAATCACTCGAAGATGTTGAAAAGTCGCTCGTTAGCTACGGTGCCGTTTCAGCTGGTAAGCTCGAAAGCGGTCTGAGCTGGGTCGGCCTCTGCATCAGCTTGGCTCCTATGTTCGGTTTCATGGGTACTGTTATCGGTATGATTCAGGCTTTCGATGATATCGCCGCTGCTGGTGATATGAGCCCAACCATCGTTGCATCAGGTATGAAGGTCGCTCTGTTGACCACCGTGTTCGGTCTGATCGCAGCTAT
>CALBNP010000188.1 GCA_937896505.1 uncultured Bacteroidales bacterium
GCATCAGGATCGTTGTAAGGGATGCGGATGAAACCAGGAGTCATAGGGCCATAGTTGGCGTATGATTCAGGGTCGTTACTCATGGTGATGATGGTGATGGTACGGCCGTGGAAGTTACCTTCGCAGCAAACAATCTTCACCTTGTCGTTCGGGATACCTTTCTTGACGACACCCCAACGGCGAGCCAGTTTCAGACCAGTTTCGTCGGCTTCGGCACCTGAGTTCATAGGCAGAACCTTGTCGTAGCCGAAATATTCAGTGACATATTTTTCCCAAACGCCGAGAGCATCGTTGTAGAAAGCACGTGAGCTCAGGGTGAGGCGTTCGGCTTGGTCGGTCATAGCCTTGATGATGGCTGGATGGCAGTGACCTTGGTTGACTGCTGAATAAGCTGACAGGAAGTCGAAATATTCTTTTCCTTCGACGTCCCAAACCTTAGCGCCCTTACCTTTGGCGAGGACGACTGGCAGCGGGTGATAGTTATGGGCACCATACTTGGCTTCGAGGTCCATAGCCTGCTGCGATGATGTGATTTTTTCGATCATGATTTGTGATTTTAGATTTGATGATTCAATATTCAAGAGAAAATTTTCAAAATATGGAGTTGCAAAGTTAAGGTTTTATTTCAAGATTTCACACTTACATCTATTTTTTCCGCACAATTTTACAAACAACCAGAATCGCCAAGGAAAATAGCGCGATACCCAACAAGCCGAAGAAAGCCAAACGATAGCTATTGCGTTGCGACTGAAGCGTTTCAATTTCCTCATTTTGAGATTCATACATTGCGAAAAGGCTCTCGACATCGTCTTGCAAGTCAGCCAGCTTCTCACTCAAGGAATTACTCTCGTTGAAAACCGATGCGTAATTTTCCTGAAACAAATCCAGCTGCTCTTTCATTTCGGCGAAATGACCTAAATGGGCATAATCGGCAATCAGATAAGGACGCACCGAATTGACAAACACTTGATTTCCATTTTCTTCGGCAATCTCCACGCATCTTTTCAAATAGACCGCCGAAGTGGTGAAATCACCTTTTTCATTATAATGGATGCCCAACATCCGGTAAGATTCAATCGTGCCGTTCAGATAGCCCATCGTTTCGGAAGAATGCAATGCTGACTGATAGAGGCTCATCGCATCGTTTTCGCGACCCAATTTCATCAACACATTGGCTGTTTCAATCTCGTCCTCAATCAGCACAATCTTGTCGTCCACATGCTCGGCACAAGCCACCGACTTCTGCAAATAAAACAATGC
Organism: uncultured Bacteroidales bacterium; assembly: GCA_937896505.1. Classification (GTDB taxonomy): domain Bacteria; phylum Bacteroidota; class Bacteroidia; order Bacteroidales; family F082; genus Limimorpha. The sequence goes on from CALBNP010000188.1 coordinate 1,261, forward strand.
AGAATCATAGTTGACGAGTCCGGTAGCATACACTGTTCCAAGGTTTTGATAGGCATGCGCCAGCGAGCTTTCGTCGTCGAAGCGCTTGAAGACAGGAATCGCTTCCTGCAAGATTGACTTTGCCTTGTCGAATTGCTGCCATTGCACATAGATATTGCTGATGTTGTTGTCGCACTGAGCCATCGAAAGCGTATCTCCCAGATATTCAAACTTTTGTCGGGCCAAACTAAAACTTTCCAAAGCCTTTTCCAATTCGTCTTGGTGAAAATAGATGTAAGCCAAATTGTTGGTGACATCAGCGCAATTCGGCTCATCGCCAAGATGTTGCGAGACTTCCAAATCTCTGAGATAAGTAGCAAGAGCTTCGTCTAGGTCACCCATCAGCAGTTCGACACGGCCTTTATAGTCCAAGGCATACATCAGCCATTCCGATTCCTCTTTGCCTTCAAGCAGTTCGATAGCTTTGTCGAAATGCTCAAGCGCCAAGTCAAAATCATAATGGTTCATAAAACTTGTGCCCAGCATCCAGTGCGTCCAGGAGAGCAAGCCGTCATCGCACAGCTTCTCGGCTTCGGCGACGGCTGTTTCACCAATCGAAATGCAGTCGTCAAACGACACATTGAACATAAACTGAGCCAATTCAGCCATGGTTTCAACCCTTTTCACACCTTCTTGCTTTGCCATTACATTTTGCAGGTTATCAATGACTTGCATTTCTTCCTGCGCAAAGGAAAACGATGCCAAAAGCGCAAAAACCAATATATTGATCAATCTTTTCATCCAAGAAACATATTGTAGCGTTGTTCGTCGCCAATGGTGGTTTCCTCGCCATGACCAGGCAGCACGGTTATGTCGTCAGGCAAATGGAAGAGCTTGCCCCGGATGCTGTCGCGCAACTCTTCGAAACTACCACCTTCGAAATCGGTACGGCCTATGCTGCGGCAGAAAAGCGCATCGCCCGTAAACACCCAACCTTCCAATTCGGCATACAAACTGATGCTGCCTTTGGCATGGCCAGGCGTGTGAATGACTTCGAGCGTGCTCTCGCCCACCTTAATCACCTCGTCTTCTTCAAGTTCGATATCAGGCAATTCGCAATCGTCGGCAAAAGGCAGACCGAATATGGCCGCCTGACGCTTGGCATGAAGAAAATCAGAACGGACATCAGCATGAGCAGCCACCTTGATACCGTAATGCTTTTTCACGGCTGCATTGCCCATGATATGGTCGATATGTCCGTGCGTGTTGATAACCATCAACGGCTTGAGGCCTTTCGAATCGATGAAAGAACAAAGTTGCTCTGACTCGACCGACGACGAACATCCCGGGTCGATGATGACGCATTGCTTGGTCTCGTCGTAAACAATGTATGTGTTTTCGGCAAATGCATTAAAGACAAAGGTTTTGAGTTTCAGCATAAACTACATTTTGAGGGCAAAAATAAGGAAAAGTTTAGAGTTGAAAACATGATAGTACTATTTTCCCTATTTTTGTCGTTTTATTGCGGAATGGAGACAAAGACACGAAGCATAGGAATCAAATGGCTGCTGTTGGCTTGGCTGATGGCATCGACATCCATGCTCCAAGCCCAGTTCTACAACGGCATGAACATGCCCTTCGGCAAGAACCGCGTCCAGTGGAACGACTTCCATTGGTCATATTACAGCAACGACAATTTCGACGTGTATTACTACCAAGGCGGCGACGACTTCGCAAGATATGCACAAAGCTATGCCAAGGCTCAGATTCCACTGCTAGAAAGCCGCCTCAACAGCCGTTTCAGCAAGAAAATCCAGTTCATCCTGTTCAACAACCTCGCCGACCTCAAGCAGAGCAACCTGTTTTCGGACGATGAAGAGAGTGGCAACACGGGCGGCATCACCAAGATAATCGGCTCGAAAGTAGTGCTCTATTTCGACGGCGACTACACCCATTTCGAGACCCAGATACGCGACGGCATCGTGCAACTGCTGTTCAGCCAAATCATGAACGGCACCTCGGTAGGCTCGCAAATCCGCAATTCATACCGCTACGACATTCCCGAATGGTTCCAAAACGGACTGATTGCCTACATCGCCAACGATTGGGACAGCCACAAGGAAGAACAGCTTCAACGCGGCATCGTATCGGGCGACTACAAGAAAATCAACCAATTATACAACGAAGACGCGCTTATTGCAGGCTATTCGTTTTGGAGTTTTATCGATGAGAAATTCGGCAACAAGGCCTTCAACGACATCATGACCCTTGCCGAAAGCTCGCAAAACGTGCGCCGCGCCCTACTCTATGTAACCGGCAAGGATTTCAAGGACCTCACAGCCGATTGGTTTGAGTTCAACAAGAGCCGTTACGAGACCATGCTCAGCCATCGACCCGAAAGTCCCATGAAGCTGAGCTACAGGAAATACCGCACTTTCACCCAGCCCAGTGTCAGTCCCGACGGAAAATATATCGCCTACGTCAGCAACGACGAAGGCCTCATCCAACTGTGGCTTGAAAACCTTCAAAGCGGAAAGAAACAGAAACTCTTCAAGACAGGTTACCGTTCCGACGAACACATCGACACGTCCTACCCGCTTTTGGCATGGCATCCAAACAGCCAAATCCTGTCGTTCATCGTGGAGGAAAAAGGCAAGATACAACTCTACAACCTCGATATCACCACCGGGAAGAAAGCTAGCACATTCCTATTCGAATTCCAGAAGGTGACATCCTTCTCATACGCTCACAAAGCGCGAAAAATCGTAGTGGCTGGTACGCGCAAAGGCAAAGCCGACATCTATGTTTACAACCTGTTTTCCAACACTTTGGAACAAATCACCAACGACTACCACACCGACCTAAATCCTGTGTTCAGCCCCGATGACCGACAAATCATCTTCAGTTCGAACCGCACCAACGACACCATCAAGTACGAAAAGGAAATCGGCTTCCAAAACAGCCAATTCGACCTTTACGCCTTCGATTACGTCAGCAAAAGCCCCGTGCTTCAAAACCTGACCTGCCAAAAAGTGACCAACAGCATACTGCCACAATTCCTCAGGGACGGCAGCATCCTCTACCTGAGCGACTCGACCGGCTTCTACAACCTCTGCCAAGCGCAACTCGACAGCGCCATCAGCTTCATCGACACCACCATCCATTACCGTTATTTCGCCCAAACCCGCCAACTCACCGACTATTCAGCCAACATCATCGACTACACCTACTACCCTCGCGACAACAAAATCGCCATGCTCATGGCTTCAGAAAATGGCGAAAAACTCTATCTCTCGCCCAGTCTCAACGCCATGCAGGGCACACAGATACGACAACTGAATCCATTTGCACAAAAGCGAATCATCGATGAATCGAAACAAGCCGAAGCTAAAGCTCAAGCCCTGCCACCAACCCCACGGCACAAATTTGTGACGAGCTACCGTTTCAGCAGGCGCAAAGCCAGCAATTCGGGCACAATGTTCAATGATTCCGCCGTCGCTCCGCCCACCAATGCCGTTGCAGAGAAACCTATCAAGAAAGACACCATTCAACGACCGAATAACTACTATGTAGAGCTTTTCACCGACCAACTTTTCACGCAAATCGACTTCACCAGCATGAGCTACAGCTACCAGCCATTTGCCGGCGGCGGCTCTCCCGTATATCTCAACATGGGCTTCAACATCTTCCTCGGCACCACCCTGAAAGACCTCATGGAAGACTACAAGGTTGACCTTGGCGTGAAACTCAACACCTCACTCATCAACAACGAATATGTGTTGCGTTTCAGCGACTTGAGCAAACGCATCGACAAGTCGCTCACCCTACACCGCTACGTCACCGACGACTACTCCTATTATTATTACCGCACCATAACCAACGAAGCCTTCTACCAACTCAGCTATCCATTCAGCGAAATTTTGAGTTTGCGCGGCACCCTCATCTACCGCAACAACCACCGTTCCAACCTCGCCATCGACGACTACAGTCTTGCCGACAAAGACAGGCAAGAACATTGGGGCGGCCTGCGTGGCGAACTCGTGTTCGACAACGCACGCAAGATTGGCACCAACCTCTACGTCGGCGCACGAGGGAAGGTTTTTGCCGAATACTATCAACTCGTAGGCAAAGGCATGAACAACATGATTGTGGCTGGTTTCGACTATCGTAATTATACGCGCATCAGCCGTAATTTCATCTGGGCCAACCGAATCGCTGGGAGCGGCTCGTTCGGAAAGAACAAACTCATCTACTACATGGGCGGTGTTGACAACTGGATTGGAGCCAAATTCAGCAACAGCACCCCCATCGACTACGACCAGAACTATGCCTACCAAACCATAGCCACCAACATGCGCGGCTTCAAGCAAAACATACGAAACGGAAACAATTTCGTGGTGATTAACAGCGAATTGCGATTCCCCGTGTTCAGCTATCTCCTCAACCAGCCAATTAACATGCAATTCATCCGCGATTTCCAGATTGTGGCCTTTGGCGACATCGGAACAGCATGGACAGGTTGGAATCCATACAATCTCAACAACTCGCTCTACACCTCGCACTATCACGACGGTAACCTCAACATCAGCGTCACCGAAATGAAAGAACCCATCGTTGGCGGTGTGGGATTTGGCTTGCGCACTACCTTATTCGGCTACTTTATCCGCGGTGACGTGGCTTGGGGCATCGAGGACGGTGCCATCAGCAAGAAACCGCAATTCTATTTCTCGTTCAATTTGGACTTTTAAGGATCAGCCACATATTGAAACATAATATTCCCAAGCCTTCTCAGGCATGAAATGACGGACATCCTTCCCCGCTTTCACACTTTCGCGAATGAATGTTGACGACACTTCGATGATGGGTGTTTCCACAATAGTAACATTCGGGTGATGAACCAATTCGCCACCGTCGTATCCCTTGCGCGGGAAGACCAAAAGTTCGTAGTTGTCTATTATCTTCTGCCATTCGCGCCAACTCGGCAAATGCTGCAAACTGTCCATACCACAAATAAAAACAAATTGGCAATCAGGATGTTGTTCGGATAAATAAGTCAGCGTATTGATGGTGTAAGATGGCCGAGGCAAATGCATCTCCACATCGCTGACGCGGAAACGCGAGTCGTTGCCGATGGCGAGTTCGACCATCTTCATACGGTCGGCATCAGGAAGCAAATCCTCTTTGCTCTTGAGCGGGTTTTGGGGCGAAAGCACAAACCACAGCTCATCCAAGTCGGAAAACTCGACCAGATAGTTGGCCAACATCACATGACCGTGATGTATGGGATTGAACGAGCCGGAATAGATGCCTACCTTTTTCATATCAAAAAGATTATAACTTCGCAATGAACTCATCCGCTGTCATTTCTGCCACCAGATTCACAGCGAACCACTTCTTTCCTAAATCTTTTATTGAAGCTCCAAAATGATAAATTTCATCATCTACAATCAGCCATCGGTCGTGGCTTTTATTGAACGAATGAAGCGTCAATTGAGCATTGAAATACTGCCTGTTATATGTCTCAAAAGCATGTAACAATGTAACAGTCTGTTTCTGGCTATGAACATATATGTCAACTGATACTTTTTCATTTCGCAATGAAAAACGCTCCAATACAGATGCGTCAACATAATCATCAACCAAGACAAGTCTCTTGGTCGCTCTTTTGATAAGGTTTTCGACTAGCAAGAATGCATCAAACATTTGACCTTCAAAAAAGACACCAAGTTTTGGTTTCAATTCTCCAGAATCTAATTTCGAGAAGATTTCATCTATCTTTTTGCCATTTTCGATTTGCTTAAATTCGAGTGCTTCAATACGCTGAAACACTTGAGCATTAGCAACCATGAATCGTCTCATTGAAACGAATGCCCGCATAATCTGCAAATTTACTTGAATGGCCTGTTCTGAATTTAACACACTGCTAAGCATTGCCACACCTGTTTCGGTGAAAGCAAAAGGATGATAACGAAGACCGCCTCTTTTGTTTGAGGTCGCAAATTGCGACCTCAAACTCTCAAATTCTTCATCAGTTAGTTCAAACATGATGTCACTTGGGAATCGGTTCCTATTGCGTCTCACCTGTTCTTTAAGTCTTTTGGTCTCAATCCCATATAAGCAAGCCAAATCGAAGTCCAACATAACTTGCATTCCACGAATGGAGTGAATCATTGACTCGACAATTTGAGAGTCTGGTAAGATTAATACCTGTGTATTTGCGTCTTCGACCATGTTGCGAACTGAAAAGTATAAATTATTTCAGAAACTCCTGGACTACACTAAGAATTTCATCCTTAGCGGCTTGCAGATCATCGTTGATGATGGTCTTGTCGAACTTGCCACGGGCGAAATCCATCTCCCAAGCGGCTTTGGCAAGGCGTTTCTCGATTTCTTCCATCGAGTCGGTCTGGCGTCCGATGAGCCGCTCGCGCAAGCATTCAACCGAAGGTGCCTGAATGAATACCGACATGGCTTCGTCGCCAAAGAACTTCTTGATGTTGGTGCCACCCACCACATCCACATCGAAAACCACATGCTTGCCCTCGTCTTGCATCTTGCGCACCACCGAGAGCAATGTGCCGTAGCAACGACCTGGATATACTTCCTGCCATTCAAGAAATTCACCATTCTCGACGCGCTGCTTGAACTCTTCGAGGCTGATGAAATAATACTCGCGGCCATTCACTTCTTCGCCGCGGGGTTCGCGCGTGGTGGCCGAAACCGAAAATGCCAATTCGGGAATGTTGGCCATCAAATAGTTCACCAAAGTGGTCTTTCCCGAGCCCGAAGGTGCCGAAAACACCAACAACTTACCTCTTTTCATTCCACAATTCTTAATTACAAAATGTTGCAAACTTGTTCCTTAATCTTTTCCAGTTCGTCTTTCATCTTGACGACAATCTTCTGGATGTTCACCTCGTTGGCTTTTGAGCCGAGAGTGTTGATTTCGCGACCCATTTCTTGGGCAATGAAACCGAGTTTCTTACCGGCTTGATCTTCATCGCAACTCTCGTTGAAGTAGTTGCAATGCTGGCGCAGACGCACCTTCTCTTCAGTGATGTCGAGTTTTTCGAGATAATAAATCAACTCGGCTTCGAAGCGGTTTTCGTCGTATTGGCCATCGGTGGTCAGTTCGGCAAGATTCTTCGTAAGGCGTTGCTTGATGGTTTCGTGACGCGATTTCTCGTAAGGCTCCACTTGTTCGAGCAGGCCAAGAATCAACTCAACTCGATGCAGAAGATCCTTCTTCAAGGTCTGGCCTTCCTGAATGCGGAAACCGTCAACAATGTCGAGAGCTTGGTCGATGGTTTCACCCACCTTGGCGATAAAATCCTCATCGTATTTTTGCTCCTGCGTGTTAAAGATGCCCGGCATACGGAAAAGGATTTCAGAGATATGGGCTGATGAATCAATGTTAAGATTCTTCGAAATCTCTTGAATCTGACGATAATACGATGCCACGATGTCGCCATCAATATGGGCGATTTGATCCATGTTGGTATCAGTGATGGTAATCGTCACATCGATTTTGCCACGCAGCAACTTTGCGCCTATTTTATTGCGGAAATCAAGTTCGGCAAAACGAAGTTCGTTAGGCAACTTCACGGCAAGGTCCAATTGCTTGCTGTTCAGCGTCTTGATTTCGACAACGATTTTCTTGGTGTTGTAAATATTTTCGGCTATACCATAGCCCGTCATTGAATGTATCATCCTATTATGTTTTAATTATTTCTTTTTCAATAGTAAAACCAACTTGAAGCTGTCGTCCAAGAAGATAATCTGCGCATTGCCATTACGCTCAATCTGGTTGATGCTTTCCTCAAACAACTCATTGATTTGCATTGTATTGGCTGAATTGATGAAAGGTGCAAACTTAGTCACGAAGGTTTTCTCATCGTTGGGGAGCATCACCAAATCACTCAAATTGTTGTTAATCAGCATTGCGTTTCGAACCACTTTCAGTCCATAGTTCAACAACTCCTTCTGCCTTTCGCGGCCTATGGTCTTGATATTGTTCGCAAAATCAATGAGTTGACCCATAGCATTCAAGAAGCAGAGGCGCATCCATTGTTGGAAAGTCTGGAAGAAAAACTTCTCGTCGTCTTTGTCGTTGACGTAACGGCAAGCCGCAAGCCAGTCGCCTTCGGCGATCATGGCAGCATCATGAGCCTCATTCTCCGAGCAATCAAATTTCTCCTCAAGGGCTTGTTGCAAGACATCGTTCTCGATACGCGGAATTTTCATCAAGGCAGTACGCGAGCGGATGGTAGCTAAAAGTTCGTCTTGGTCTTCTGCGATAAGAAGAAACACTGTTTTCTCAGGCGGTTCCTCCAAGAGTTTCAGCAATTTATTGGCCGTATCGACACGCATCTTCTCAGCCATCCAAATGATACCGACCTTATAATCACCTTCATACGCCTTCAAATTTAACTTGCGCTGCAAGGTGGCGGCATCACGCACCGAGATGTAACCCTGCTTATTTTCAATATCCAGCGACTGGTACCAACTTTGCGCATCAAAATAGGCATTGTTTGCCAGCACGAAATTGCGCCATTCTTCGATGAAAAGATCCGATTCGGGGTCTTTCTTCACCCTTTTATTAGCGGCAGAAGGAAACACAAAATGCACATCAGGATGCACCAACTTACTGATTTTCTGACACGAAGGACAAACTCCGCAGCTATCGGTAGCCGTTCGGTTCGGACAAAGGATATATTGGGCATAAGCCATGGCCAAAGGCAACGACCCGTTGCCCACCGAGCCTAAAAACAACTGCGCATGAGGTACCCGATTTTCGCGTACGCTCATGATAAGTTTTTGTTTTACAACATCTTGTCCTATGACATCTTTGAATTGCATGATTGTTAATTTGCGCCCAAAATTACAAAATTATAGTATTAGAATGGAAATCCAATTCGTTTTTGTAACTTTGCACCCAAATTTCAATGCACTATGTTAAGCGAACAGGAACAATTCAGAAGAAATTCATTATCAGAACTTTATAAATTAGGTATCAATCCTTATCCTCAGGCTGCCTTTCCGGTAAGTGTGACCACTACCGAAATCTTGGACAAGTTTGACGACAACAACCTGGAACAATTCCAGGAAATCACCTTGGCAGGCCGTATCATGAGCCGCCGCATCATGGGTGCCGCTTCATTCTGCGAACTGCAGGATTCGAAAGGTCGTATCCAACTATATATCAAGCGCGACGAAATTTGCCCCGACGAGGACAAGACCATGTATAACACCGTCTTCAAGCGCCTCTTGGACATCGGTGACTTCATCGGAGTGAAAGGCTTTGCCTTCCGCACGCAGATGGGCGAAATCTCTGTTCATGTCAAGGAACTGACGGTTTTGAGCAAATCGCTGCGCCCGCTGCCTATCGTCAAAGAAAAGGACGGTGTGAAATACGACGAATTCAACGACCCTGAACTGCGCTACCGCATGCGTTATGTTGACCTCGTCGTCAACGACAAGGTGAAGGACATTTTCATCACCCGCACCCGCATCATCGACAGCATCCGCCGTTTCTTCAACGAAAGCGGCTATCTCGAAGTGGAAACCCCTGTGCTGCAAGCCATTCCTGGCGGCGCAACAGCTCGCCCGTTCATCACACACCACAACGCTTTGGACATCCCGATGTACTTGCGTATTGCCGATGAGCTTTACCTGAAGCGCCTGATTGTCGGCGGTTTCGATGGCGTGTATGAATTTTCGCGCAACTTCCGCAACGAAGGCATGGACCGCACGCACAATCCTGAATTTACAGGTCTCGAAATCTATGTGGCCTACAAGGATTACATCTGGATGATGGACTACACCGAAGCCATGATCGAACGCGCCGTTACCGAAGTGCTTGGCACCGATACAGTGAAAGTCGGCGACAACGAAATCTGCTTCAAGCGCCCGTTCAAGCGCATCACCATGATTGA
>CALBNP010000189.1 GCA_937896505.1 uncultured Bacteroidales bacterium
AACAATATCAGTAAAACTCCCAAAAAACTGTCAACCTAAATCAGGAAAAGTCATTTTTATCGGAAATGCAAAAAGTAACAAAGTAACAGTAACAAAATAACATTGGTTTGCCAGTACCCAACGCGCCACCAACAATAGTTCTTGTCTTCATCACCTCAAAGGCAAGTCCAACTGCGATAAGAGATGACACGGAGAAAAGCAAGGGATGACACGGAGGCGGTGGCGTGCAGGGTGCTGGCTGAACCAGGGGCGACACGTGAAAAAGCCTATGTCATACCGACGAAGGAGGGTATCTATTCGCTGGCAAACCTTTTCAAGAGTAAGCTTTCCTACAATGAAACAAATAACAATAGATTTCTTCCCTACGGTCGAAATGACATTGTTATTTGTTTTGCCTTAATCAAAAACAGACTCTAAAAATGTTTCAATTACAAAAACGGAGTCATATACACTGGAACCAACAGCGTTTCGCCATCTTTTCGAAGGTCTTTGGTATAAACAAGATAGCTCTGTCCGACACGCGAACCGTACTTTTCTTTAAAAGCATCCAACGAAGCATGGGTCTTGTAGCCTGACGATTTGACTTCGATAGGACATAACTTCGTGCCACGCGACAGCAAGAAGTCAATTTCATAATTGTGCCTGTTTTCAGAAGGAAACGTGTGGTAATATAACTCGTTGCCTGCTGTCCGAAGCATCTGAGCCACCATATTCTCATAAATATATCCCAAATTGGCTTCAAGTTTGTCGCTTAACAATTTCCTATAAATGATATTGTCGGTATATTCCTTGTCGCGAAATGCCAATGTGACAAACAAGCCGGTGTCGTTCAAATACATCTTAAAACAATCGTTGTCGGCAGTCAGTTCCATTCCCACATTAGGATCGTTCACATGCGAGGCCACATTAACTATCAAGCTTTCTTTCATCAAGGCAATCACCTCCGACAAACGCGAAGCGGAACCATTATCTATCACCGTCGAAATCTGGTATCGCGATGCGTTTTTGCTTAGTTGGGCGGGAATGGCATTGAACAACGCTTTGGCTCTTCCCGTTGAATCAAGTTTCTGCAGGTCTTCTGAATAGAGAGACAATATCTTTCTTTTTGTCTTGTCAACTTCACTTAAATCATTGGTTTTTAGAAAAGTACTAACTGCTTGAGGCATTCCTCCAACCAACATGTAAAGACGAAAACGACGCATTGATTCGCGAACGACATCATTGCCTATTGATATTTTCTTCTCCCATACATCATGCAGAAGCCCCATTGTGGCATAGTCGCCCAAAGCCCATCTAAACTCCTCATAGTCCATGGGATACATCTTGATTTTTTCCTCTTCGCTTGGAATGACGATATGTTCAACATTCTTGCGAATGCTAATCAATGACCCGGTTTCGATATAATCGTAGCGACCATCTTTCACCAAATGTTTGATGGCTTGGCGTGCTAATGGTTGCAGCTGGACTTCGTCAAAAATAATCACCGATTCACGCTCAACCAACGACACTCCATACAATACCTGAAGGCGAAGAAAGAAATAATTCAAATCCGCCAAATTCGACCTGAATAAAGAATCAACTTCTTCGAAAACATTGGAAAAGTCAATCAAAATGTACGATTTATATTCTTGTTTGGCAAATGTCTCAACAATGGTAGATTTCCCTATTCGATGAGCACCTTCTATGAGCAATGCACTGCGCCCGTTTTCTTGGTTCTTCCATTGAAGCATACGGTCATAAATCTTGCGCTTAAAAACATATTCATTCATAGTGATTTACATTACAAATTCAGCTGCAATGATACAAATTTGTCGATGAGCGCAAAATCTTTTTCCTCAAATTTGCATCTGAGCGCAAAATCTTTTTCTTCAAATTTGCATCTGAGCGCAATTTTTTTATCATCATCCTATGACCCCAAAATCAATAATTTCATCTAAATTTTCTTTCATAAGAATGAAATTTTATATATTTGCAACATGTGTTGCAAAACAAATGTTTTAATATATAAAATTATAAATCAATAATATATGCCAAGAAAAGCATTGTTTACGAAAGAAGAAATGGTGGAGAAAGCCTTGGATTTGGTGCGCCGAAAAGGGATTGACGCCCTCACGGCACGCGAATTGGGAGCGGCCTTGGGCTGTTCTTCACGGCCGATTTTCACCTTATACAACAACATGGAAGAAGTGAACGCCGACGTCAAGAAAGCCGCGCAGCAACTCTTTTCCGATTATGTGGCCGATGTAATGGACTACAACCCTGCATTCAAGGAATTTGGCTTACGATTGGTGCGTTTTGCCCGCGAAGAGCAGAACCTGTTCAACCTGCTTTTCTTCTACAAAGATGCCAATGCCGCAAACGAAATTCACCCGAAAGCCATTGAATGTCTGGATTATATCTGCAACAATTATGGTATCACCAAGGAGCAATCCTACAGGCTCTTTGGCCAGCTGTGGGTGTTTGTCTGCGGACTGGCCTTGCTGAGCAACAAAGATACAACTACCTATTCCGATGAAATCGTCAGCGAGATGATTTCGCTGCAATTCATCTCCACTTTGTCGTTCATCAAATCCGGGAAAACATTGATCAGCCCTACCCCACACCTCCATTCCGAAAACGAAACCATGCCAAGCATCATCGATTATTTAGAAAATAAATAGGAAGGGAACACGAGACGACGGCTTGCTTCGGCTCCGCTCAGCATCCCAAAAGTCCCTAAGTCAAATTGTCTCAAAGTCCCTAAGTCACATAGTCAAATTGTCCCCAAGTCCCTAAGTCAAATTGTCCCTAAGTCCCAAAGTCAAATTGTCCCTAAGTCCCAAAGTCAAATAAACAAACCAACAATGAAAAAAACATTGACACTCATTTTCCTTTTGGGCAGCCTTATCACCTTTGCCCAAACCACCGAAAAGCAACTGAAAATCGCTCCAAAGCCACAAACCGAATCTCAAGACGAGCGTGGCGAAGGTCTGTTGAGAACCCACTGGACGCAAGACGCACCTTATAATGGAATGTGCCCGCGCGACCCATCGACGGGTTCAAGCAGCTATGCCGGCTGCCCAGCCGTTGCCATGGGACAGATTATCAATTATCTGCACACCACGCAAGGCACACGTTTCGATGACAGCGACGACTACCGTCACAACTATGCCGGACGCAACTACGACATCGACGATGATTGGGAGACCATCGGTTTTCCATCTTTTGAGACTTTGAACCAATACCTTGACCAAGCCGACGAAGCCTTTGCCACTGGCAACGATGCCACCGGAGATTTGGCAGCCGCCATCGTGTTTGCCTGCGGAACGGCTTGCACCCAAGTCTATACCTCGCAAGGTTCGGGTACTTTCTATGTCGAGCAAGCCTACGATGCCTACAAGCGTTTCGGTTTCGACGACTGCGTGCTCTACAAAGACCCATGCGATGAGATGTACGAAATACTTAACGACAATCTGCAAAACGGTTATCCAGCACATCTCGCCGTTGAGAGTCCCGACGGACAATCGGGCCACAATGTGGTGGTGGATGGCTATCGCGAATCAGATGGAAAATATCACATGAACTTCGGCTATGGCGGCTCGATCGATGGCTGGTACAGCATCCCCGACCCGAACTTCTATTATGGTCTTACCGAACTTGAAGGCATCATCCTGAATATCATCCCCAAGCAGCAAAACGACATCGACCTTTATGTCTCTTCCACCGGCTTTGCCCTTTGGGATGGCGAAGGTGAGTTTTTGGTGAAACTTGGCAATCAAGAAGCCGTCAGCACAGAAAATCCTTTCTTCCAACACGATGTGGAAAACTTGGAATCGGGCATGACCTACACCACTTCCGTTGCCGTCGTGGAAAACGGCGTCGCTGGCCCATGGAATTCGTTCAGCTGGGTGTATGACCCTTGCGAACGCTATCCTGGCTTCCAAAACACTAATATCAGCAATTCCGATGGCAATGTCCTTCTCGAATGGACGCTGCCCGAAGGCTCGCTCCCTGGCCCCGATTTCGACCCAATTTGGATAGGCTATGATGATGGTGTCAACATTGCCAATCTGGGCGGTTCCGACATTCCTGGCGGGCAAAGCGCCAACATGTATTGGGGCATCAAGCTCCCAGCCAGCGAACTTGAGAGTTACGAACAAGGATGGCTGACCAAGATAGCCCTTTGGACCAACCACTTCACCCTCGGACCTTTCACTGCCGACATCTATCAAGGCCCGACACCTACGAACGGGAACCTCGTCCTCAACATGACCTTCCTCCCCAATATCGTCGAGCAAATGACTGAAATAGAACTGAGTGCACCCATCCAAGTGGGCGATTCCGACCTTTGGATCATGCTCAGCCAAAGCGGTGCCACCTCGCCAGCTTCGGTGTGCGCCAACACTGGCGACCCCAACGGCCGCTATGTCAGCACCGATGGCATCAATTGGGTTGACCTTGCAAGTTTGGGTCTCGATTACACCTTCATGGTACGCGGTTACATCGAACCGACACCAAGTGCAAAACACGCCAAGGAAGTGCTCTTCGACCAAGCCCAATTCGTCACCGACGAAGGCGCCATGCCTAATAATACCGACGCTTCGAACTTGCAGCAAGGCCAAGTCACCTTTGGCGGCTATGCCAACTGGGCCATGGGCAATGGCGATTTCTACCTCGTGGCCGATGACTTCGACCTGCAAGGCAACAGCACCATCAACGAGATTGAAGTATTTGGCTATCAAGTAGGTTCAGGACTTGAATCCACTTTCGACGGCCTTTACATGCAA
>CALBNP010000190.1 GCA_937896505.1 uncultured Bacteroidales bacterium
GAGACGGTCGAAAAGGAAGGCATCCATGCCGACATTTCCTTTGCTGCGCCACTTGCGGCAGGCAAAACCATTGAAGCTGGTTTGCTCACGGTGAAAGATTTCTTCACTTGGTATCCTTTCGAAAACTCACTCGCCGTCATGTCGATGACCGGTAAGGAAGTGAAGGATTTCCTTGAATACGCCTACGAAATGCGAAATCCAATCTACAACTTCGATTCGGGCGCAGGCATCCTCTACGAAGTGACCGACCAAGCACCGCGTGGCGAACATATCAATATCATCAGCATGGCCGACGGCACGCCTTTCGAAATGGAAAAGACCTACAACGTGGTGATGAATTCCTATCGCTCGATGGGCGGCGGCAACCATTTCATGAACGGCTGCGGCTGGCAACAGACCGACATCAAAGACCATGTCGTCTGGCAAAGCGACCGCGACCTGCGCTCCATTTTCATCGACTGGGCAAGACAAAAAGGAACTTTGGATAGCGAACCTCTAAATTGCTGGAAAATAAAATGAAAGAAGACTTCCTATATTACCTTTGGGAAAACAAACTGATTGACGGCGAATTGTTTACCACATCGGGCGAACCAATAACAGTTTTCGCTACAGGTTATCGCAACACCGATTCCGGCCCTGATTTTCTGGAAGCGAGAATCAAGATTGGCGAAAACACCTGGGCGGGACATGTCGAAATTCACGTCAAGGCATCAGACTGGAACCGACATCAGCACCAACATGACAAAGCCTACAACAATGTGATTCTGCACGTCGTCCACGAAAACGATATGGTGGCATCAGCCATTCCCGTCTTGGAACTGAAAGGCCATTTCGACATGGCTTTGTATGATAATTATCAGCAGTTTATTGCGACAAAAGGATGGATTCCATGCGAAAAATCGTTGGCAACGGTGCAGAAATTCACCATGCTTTCGTGGTTAGACAGCATTCTGGTCGAGCGTTTGGAACAAAAAGCCGAAGCCGTCGAGAAAATCTTGGAAGCCAACACCTACGATTGGGAAGATGCGCTCTACAAACTTTTGATGCGTTATTTCGGTCTGAAAGTGAACAACGAAGCCTTTGAATATCTCGCTACCATTCTACCTTTCAAGACCTTGCTCAAACACGCCGACAATCTCCTGCAAGTGGAAGCCATGCTTTTCGGCTGCGCCGGTTTCCTCGAAAAAGACTTCACCGAGGAATATCCGCAACTGCTGAAACGCGAATATAAGGTGATGAAAGCGAAATTCAATCTGCTGACCATGCCCGAAGAACGTTGGAAATTCATGCGTATGCGCCCCGGCAACTTCCCGACCATCCGCTTGGCGCAAATGGCCACGATGATTCACGAAAACGGCAACGTTTTCTCCAAAATCCTAACAGCAAAAAGCACCGACGAGGTAAAAAAACTGCTTGAAGTGGAGCCTTCAGAATACTGGCTGACGCATTACCGTTTTGAAACGCCATCGCCAAAACGCACGAAGCGCTTAGGTGATTCAACCGCCGAAATATTGATTATCAATGCAATAGTTCCGCTTTTATTCTGCTACGGACAACTGCATTACGACGAGACCCTTTGCGAAAGAGCCACCGACTATCTCGAACAACTCGAAGCCGAAGACAACACCATCACGAGGCACTTCGCCGAGCGTGGCTGGCAGGCGCAAAATGCCATGCAATCGCAGGCCCTGATACAGCTCTACACCAATTATTGCAAACGGAAAAGATGCTTGGAATGTCGCATAGGTAATGTGCTGATGAAAGGGTAAAAAAAAGAGCAACTGGGCGAAAATGCCTTTATTTTTCAAACTTTCGCCCAACTTCGACAATTTTAAAAAACGTTATTATATTGATATATCGCATTTTACACGATTACAAGTCAGAATCTTCCAAAAAGAAAATTTCTTCAACATTCTTGCCGAAGACCTTGGCCATTTTCAGGGCGAGCACGGTGGAAGGCACATATTTCCCCGATTCGATGGCGTTGATGGTCTGGCGGCTGACATTGATTTTCTCGGCGAGTTCGCCTTGCGTGATGTCCATTTCGGCACGCGCCACCTTTAGTTTATTCTTCATTTTCACCTCCTTTATTAAAGCGGTGCAACGACACGTTAAACTTGATGATGAACAACAGCAGGAAAATGAAATAAATCGAATAGGCAAAATACGCGTACACCATTCCATAGATGGTTAAAGTGCCAAACAGGAAAACCGCCGCACTGACCAAAGTGGCCCAAACCAGACTGCGCTCGCGAAGCTGCCTTACAAACTCATCCTCAACCTTTTCCCTCGAAAAACCGACAAGGATAAGGCCGATGGTCATAAAAATCAGAATGAATGTAAAAATCGAACAATCCGCCATTTTGAACAGTCCCGGATCTTTCCCTTCATCCGACAGAAA
>CALBNP010000191.1 GCA_937896505.1 uncultured Bacteroidales bacterium
GGATGGCGAACTTCTTGACCGCTGGTCAGGCGAACAGGATTGGACCCGGGCCACATTCATTCTTCCGGAAGGTCAGCACCAACTGAAATGGGAATACTCCAAGGATGCCGGTGCGTCAAGCGGACAGGATCGCGCTTGGGTTGATTTCATCGTCTTCCCGCCAGATGTCGTCGTGTTAGGTGTTGGCAGCGAAACTCCAGACGATGCCACCCTCTATCCTAACCCATCAAATGGTGACTTCACAATCGTTCCGAACGAGACCTCCGAAATCAACATTTTCAATGCCTTAGGTCAAAACTGCATGACTTTGAGCAAAGCCGAAAGCAAACAGAACATTCACCTTGACAAGAAAGGTTTGTATTTCATCCAAATCAGCAATGCCAGTGGTGTGACAACAAAGAAGATGTTGGTGGAATAAAAGACATCGTGATTTTTCAAAAAGGCTTGGCGAAATGAAACGCCGAGCCTTTTTTTTGTAACTTTGCGGTCAGAAATCATTTTAATCACAATAGTAATGAAAAAATTAAGTTTAACTTTCATTCTTTCAATGGTTTGCATTTTTTCAATGGCACAAACCGTTGAAATGAGCTATCATTTTGGTCAGCCTAATGTAACGCACATTATGGGTTACGACCAGATTCAGTTTAAGGACTGTATGCAGTCGGCATTGGCAGGGCAGCCCTCATTGCCTTGGCAAAGCATCAGCCTGATGCTGCCACAAGGCACCGAAGCCGAGTCCATCGAAGTGGAACTCTCCGATTTCGTGGAAATGGACGGCAGTTTCAGCCTCTATCCTTATCAGCCTGCCCGCACCTATTCCAATCCGGAGCGCACGCAATTCGTTAAGGATGAAGCCATTTACAACTCAAAGGCAATTTATCCGGCTCAATCTTTCGGCGAAGTCAGCACCTATTATATGAATGGCATCGGCTTCGCATTTTCAGCCATTTCACCCGTTCAATACAATCCGGCGGAAGGCAAAGTGATGTATGCCACCACCGCCAATGTCAAGGTGAAAGTAACCGCCTCGAAGAAAGACAACAGCAATATGCTTTGGCTCAATGCCAACAATGTGAACAACGCAAAAAGATTGGCACAGAATCCTGAGATGCTGCAGAGTTACAATGCAAAAGGCAGAACCGCAAGCGGTTACGAACTGCTCATCATCGCCAAGCAGCAATGGATTGACCAATTTGAAGAATACCGCAATTTCTACCTCGCCCGCGGCTTGCGCTCGCAAATCGTTGCCGTTGAAGACATTTACAGTAGCATGACAGGCGTCGATAATCCTGAAAAAATCCGTAATTACATCATTCAGGAATACGAAAACAACGGTATCATTATGGTGAACCTTGCCGGCGATGTGCCCGACATTCCTTACCGCGGCTTTTATTGCGACGTGCTCTCTGGCGGAAGCCACCAAACCGACAACGACATCCCTTCCGACCTTTATTATGCTGCCTTGGACGGCAACTGGAACGACAACGGCAACAACAGATGGGGCGAAATCGGCGAAGACGACCTGCTGCCCGAACTCGGCATTGGCCGCATGTGCTTCGATACGCAGAGCGAATTGAACAACATCATGCACAAGACTTTGACCTATCAAAGCGAGCCTGTCCTTGGCGAATTTCACAATATCATCTTGGGCGGTGAACATCTTTACGATGGCCCTGAAACCAATGGTAGCCAATACCTTGAACTGCTTATCGGTGAACGCGATGACAACGGCTATACCACCATTGGCATCCCTGAAAACTACGAATTCACACGTCTTTACGAAGAAGAAGGCAACTGGAGCGGTTCACGTCTGAGAAATGCCATCAACGAAGGCAAGGGCTATGTGCATCACGACGGCCATGCCAACACAAATTACGTTGCAGGCTGGTACAACAACGACATCACCGATAACAATTTCAGTGCAGCCAACGGTATTGACCACAACTATACTTTCTTCCACACCTCGGGCTGCATTTGCGGCGACTTCACCGACAACTGCATCCTTGAAAAGATGACGCAAATTGCCAATTTTGCCGTAGCGACTTTCGGTAACTCACGTTACGGTTGGTTCAACGAAGGCCAGACCGAAGGTCCTGCCGCACACTTGCACCGCGAGACTGAAGATGCTTTCTTCCACGAGCGCATCCCATACGCCGGCTTGGCCATGAGAGAAGCAAAATGCCAGACTGCACCATGGGTTAATGCTCCTGGTCAGTGGGAAGAAAACGCCTTGCGTTGGAATTTCTACGACCTAAACATCATGGGTGACGTGGCCGTCAGTCCTTGGCACGATGAGCCTTTCACACCTGAAGTGGATTACACTTCCGAACTGCTCGTTGGCATTTCCAACACTACCGTCACCGTAACCGATGGAAACGGCAATGGACTGTTCAATTTCCGTTGCAGCCTATTCCACGGCGAAGATCTGATTGGCACCGCCAACACCGACGAAAACGGCGTGGCTGAAATCACATTTGCCGAACCTATTGATTTCGTTGGCGAAATGAGTCTCATTATTACCGGTTGCGATGCTTGGCCGACCACTTTACCAGTCATCACATTGCCAGGCAATTGCGCTTACATTATCTTTAACGATTTCGCCATCAACGACGAAAACGGTCAGGCTGACTTTGGCGAAACCCTTGGACTGAACATGCAATTCAAAAACGTCGGTCAAGTTGATGCTGCAAATGTCACTGCGACTATTAGCACTGATTCAGAATACGTTACCATCATCGATGGCAGCGAAACCATCAGCAGCATTGATGGCGGTGCGACTTTGGACATTGAAAATGCTTTCTGCGTGACCATCAGCGATGCCGTGCCAAACGACACCCAAGTCCAGTTCATCCTGACCTGCACCGATGGCACCGACACATGGCAAAGCAAATTCAACATGACCCTGTATGCTCCTGATTTCGCTATCGCAGAAATCACTGTCGATGATTCGGAAGGCAACAACAATGGTTGCATCGAACCTGGCGAAACCGTCACCTTGCACATCAATGGCATCAATAACGGCGGCAGCATGGCGCCTTCAACCACAATGCACATTTTGCCTCCTGATGAAGTCATTGCCGGACAAACCTCTTTCAACATCGGCAATGTCGAAGCCAACGGCACTTTCAATGCAGACTTCACCTTCACCGTTGCCGATGATGCCGAACTTGGCGTAGCCTATAATTTCATCATCACCGTTACATCAGGCAATTACGAACTCGAATACAGCGAAGTGCTTCCATTGGGCAATGTCACTGAAGGCTTTGAAACAGGCGATTTCAGCAGTTTCGACTGGAACCTCAACGGTTACACGAATCCTTGGAGAGTGGTTTCCGAAAATCCATTTGAAGGCGAATATTGCGCCAAATCGGGCGACATCAACAGCAACCAGAAAGTGGAACTCAGCATCGAAATCACAACGGCCATGAACACCGAAATCAGTTTTTATAAAAAGGTGTCGTCGGAAGCCAATTACGACAAACTGTTTTTCTACATCGATGGTCAGGAAAAAGGCAACTGGTCAGGCGAAGTGGCATGGAGTCAAGAGACCTACGCCATCACCGCTGGCACGCACGAACTGAAATGGAGCTATTCGAAAGATATTGCCATGGACAGCGGCAGCGACTGCGCTTGGATTGACAATGTGGTCTTCCCTCCTACCACTATCATTACCAATGTTGAAGAAAGCGTCAGCAGCACAGCCATTTATCCTAACCCGAACAAGGGCAGCTTCAGCATAGACCTGCCTAATGAGGCTTGCGAAATTGCCATCTACAACAGCCTCGGCCAAATGGTTTACCAAGCCCAAGGCAATGGCTGCACCGAAATCAATTTGGAAGGCATCGAAAAAGGCATGTATTTCGTGACCATTTCCTCAAATTCTGTGAGCATGACACAAAAGATGATTGTGGAATAAACACCTGATATTTCGATAATTTAAACGGGGCAAGACCATTTTGGTTTTGCCCCGTTTTGTAAATTACCAAGACTAAATTTTTAATTTTGCACAATACACAATGCAGTTTTTAATCAAAATTGCATTGTTTTTAGTGCAATTTTTATAATATTTTGCACATTATATCATGCAATTTATGTATTTTTGCCGCATAAAAACGTAAATATTATGCAAAATCTATTCAAATCGTTTCGTGTCATGCTGGAATTGACCCCGATGAAATTTTTCAGGTCGTTTCATGAAGTCATCAACTGGAACAGTCGGCTAATTGGCATTTTAGGGCCAAGAGGTGTCGGCAAATCAACTTTAATGCTGCAACATATAAAACGGGAAAATCCAATTGACGAGACGCTATATGTGCAAGCCGATGATTTCTATTTCAGCACGCACCGCCTTTTTGATTTAGCTTACGAATTCTTTTCAAAAGGCGGCAAGTTTCTTTATGTTGACGAAATCCACAAATACAAAGGTTGGTCATTGGAAATCAAACAGATATACGATCAACTGTCAACCTTGCATATCGTTTATTCGGGCAGTTCAATATTGGATTTGGAGAAAGGTGGTGCCGATTTGAGCAGACGTGCTTTGGAATACCACATGCCGGGATTGTCATTTCGCGAGTATCTCAATCTTTCCCAAGGCTGGAACCTGAAACCATCAAATTTGGATGAAATACTGCACGGAAATGTCGATTTTCCATACGGCGAGGAACGCCCTTTGAAATATTTCAAGGATTATCTTCGCATCGGTTATTATCCGTTTTTCAACGAACCTGAATTTCTGCAACGCTTGAAGCAAGTCATCATAACAACCGTAGAAAACGACATTCCGAAATATGCTGAAATGACGATAGCATCGTCATCGAAGCTGAAGAAACTCATGTATATTCTGGCGCAAAACGTGCCATACAAACCTAATTATTCCGAATTAGAGCGCGATTTGGACATCAGCCGCAACACTTTACCGGAATATGTGGAATATCTTGAAAAAGCAAAGCTCATCACGGCCTTGCGGACAAAGGCTTCGGGGATAAAGGTCTTGCAAAAGATTGAAAAACTGTATCTCAACAACACGAATATAGCTTACGCATTATCAGACACTTCGCCAGATATTGGCAATATGCGGGAAACACTCTTTTTAAGCCTTATGGAGGAAAAGTATGAAGTTACGGCTTCCGCTGTTTCAGATTTTGAAATCAACGGCATGACATTTGAAATCGGCGGCAAAAACAAAACCAAAAGGCAAATTAAAGACACGCCAAACGCATTTGTCGTAAAAGACGACATCGAATACGCCTACGAAAACATCGTTCCGCTTTGGATGTTTGGAATGGCGTATTGATTTGGAACAGCAATTGAAAAAAGCCGAATAATTTGTCGGCAATCCGGGCCTGTGCACCTATTTTTATCACGCCATTCCGCGCTGTTTCTTAATCGCCTCGTAAGCAATATTGACTTCCTGCAATTTCTTTTCGGCGGCTTCGCGCACCTCGTCGCCCAAATGACTGACCAAATCGGGATGATATTTCTTGGCCATGTCGCGGTAGGCTTTCTTCACCTCGTCGTCGGTGGCATTCGGGTCGATTTCAAGGATCTTGTAGGCATTTTCCGTTTCGTTGACCGTCTTCACAAACATGGCTTTAATCGACTCATAATCAGAACTTGTAACGCCCATATACGAAGCAATGCTTTGCAGCACGTTCAGTTCTTGGTCTGCCATGATGCCATCGGCATCGGCAATGCCAAACAAGTAATGCAAAAGTTGCAGGCGCGAGGAATAATCCATGTACTGCCCTACTTGTCGGCCAACATCATAAAGATTATAATCCTGATTGAGGATTTCGCGCAGCATCTTGATATAGTTTTCAGCCCGCTGCTGACCGAAATTCTGCAAGAAAAAGCGTTTCACATAATCGAGTTCCGATTTCATGATTTTGCCGTCGGCTTTCATCACGGCAGCCGAAAGCACTAAAAGACTGACGTTGAAATCGCGCTGCTGGGCCGTGCTGCCCATGTTTTTCTTCACATCCTCTTCGGTCCAGCCGCTGAAAAGATTGCCAATCACATAGCCGATG
Organism: uncultured Bacteroidales bacterium; assembly: GCA_937896505.1. Lineage (GTDB taxonomy): Bacteria > Bacteroidota > Bacteroidia > Bacteroidales > F082 > Limimorpha. The sequence goes on from CALBNP010000191.1 coordinate 6,030, forward strand.
ATGCCTCCAATGATGCCGCCGCCGAAAATGAATCCCAATCCGGCACCGACCCATTTGGAATAGCCGTTTTTCTTCCTCACCACTGTTGACGATGACTCTGAATTTCCACTATCTTTCTGATTTTGTTGTTCTTTCTTGTTGTTCGATTTTCTAAACACGAAAAATAAAACCACTGCAACAATGGCTATAATAACAATGTATGAACTATCTCCCATTTTGATTTCAATTTGACTGCAAAAGTAGTCAAAAAACATTCCAAAAGAGGGATTACTGACAATATGGCAAGACAAATCACTTTTTTTCGAAAAAACTTGCCAAAACCAAGGTTTCGTTTTCCATAATTCACTAATTTTGCACCCTTAAAAATTAGAGCAATTTTAGTATTTATCAACAATAAACATTTCAAACAATGACAAAGTACGTTTATACTTTCGGCGGAAAGACCGCAGAAGGTAATGCTTCGATGAAGAACGAGTTGGGCGGCAAAGGCGCCAACTTGGCAGAAATGTGTCTGCTGAAACTCCCTGTTCCAGCCGGTTTGACAATCACAACCGAATGCTGCACAGCTTATTACGAAAACAACTGCCAACTTCCTGCTGGCCTCATGGACGAAGTCCACGCTGGTATGAAGAACATGGAAAACATCATGGGCATGAAATATGGCGATGCCGAGAATCCTCTGCTCGTCAGCTGCCGTTCAGGCGCGCGCAAGTCAATGCCTGGCATGATGGACACCGTCCTTAACATCGGTCTCTGCTCAAAGACCATCCCTGGCCTGATTAAGAAGACCAACAACCCACGTTTCGTGTATGACTCATACCGTCGCCTGATCATGATGTACGCCGATGTCGTCATGGAAAAGGCTGAAGGCATCGAACCTGCCGATGGCAAGAGCATCCGCAAGCAACTCGACGACATGCTCGACGCTTTCAAGGAAGCAAAGGGCTACAAATCAGATACCGAACTGAAGGCTGAAGAACTCCAGCAACTGGCTGAAGACTTCAAGGTCCGCATCAAGGAAGTGCTCGGCACCGAATTCCCAGATGACGCTGAAGCACAACTCGAAGGCGGCATCAAGGCCGTGTTCAAGAGCTGGAACGGTAAGAAGGCTATCTCCTACCGCCGCATCGAAGGCATTCCGGATGACTGGGGTACTGCCGTCAACGTGCAGACCATGGTCTTCGGTAACATGGGCGAAGGCTCAGCTACCGGCGTTGCTTTCACACGTAACCCTGCCACTGGCGACAACCAATTCTATGGCGAATGGCTGATCAACGCTCAGGGCGAAGACGTCGTTGCTGGTATCCGCACTCCTAACCCACTGAACGACGACACCAAGAACGAGCAGAACAAGCACATGAAGTCCATGCAGGAACTCATGCCTGAGACTTATAAGGAACTCTGCGAAGTCCGCCGCATTCTCGAAGAAAACTATCACGATATGCTCGACATCGAGTTCACCATCCAAGATGGTAAGCTCTACATGTTGCAGTGCCGCGTTGGTAAGCGCACCGGTATCGCTGCCCTGACCATGGCTCTCGACATGCTGCACGAAGGTCTCATCGACGAGAAGGAAGTGGTGATGCGCGTGGCTCCTGCCCAAATGGACGAACTCCTCCACCCAATCCTCGACGCCGCTGACGAAAAGAAGCACACCGTCATCGCTAAGGGTCTGCCTGCAGGTCCTGGTGGTGCCGTCGGTATCATCGCCCTCGACAGCGAAAAGTCAAAGGAATACACCTCTAAGAAGATTAAGAACATCCTGGTCCGTGAAGAAACCAACCCAGAAGACGTTGAAGGTATGCGCTCAGCCGACGGTATCCTTACCGCTCGCGGTGGTATGACTTCACACGCTGCTTTGGTTGCCCGTGGTTGGGGTAAGTGCTGCATCGTTGGTTGCGACGCTGTCAAGATCAACATGGAAGAACGCACTGTCACCATCGCTGGCAAGAAGTTCAACGAAGGCGACACCCTCGCCCTGAACGGTGCAAGCGGCTATGTCTATGGCGAAGCCGTTGGCATGATCGACTCATCAGAGAACCCACGCTTCCAAGAGTTCATGGCTCTTGTTGCCAAGTATCAAGGCATGGGCGTCCGCACCAACGCTGATACACCAGAAGACACCCAAAACGCTGTCAACTTCGGCGCTGAAGGTATCGGCCTGTTCCGCATCGAACACATGTTCTACGGCAAGAACGGTGCTACACCTCTCGACATTCTCCGTAACATGATTCTGTCATCCAACAAGGAAGAACGTCTGGCTGCCCTGAACGAACTTGAACCACACATCAAGGAAGCCGCTAAGAGCACCCTGAAGATTTTGAACCACAAGCCTCTCACCTTCCGTTTGATGGACCCACCTTTGCACGAATTCGTTCCACAAACCGAAGAAAAGCAACGCGCTAAGGCAGCCGAAAGAGGCATCACCTTCGAAGAAATCAAGAAGAGAATCGACGCTCTGCACGAAGTGAACCCAATGATGGGTCTCCGTGGCGCACGTCTCGGTATCGTCTATCCTGAAATCTCCGAAATCCAGTTCCGCGCCCTGTTCACAGCTACCGCTGAATTGATGACTGAAGGTTACGATCCACACCTCGAAATCATGGTTCCTCTGACCATCGACGTGAAGGAATTGAAGCACCAGAAGGCTATCGCCGACAAGATCCAAGCTGAAGTGGAAGCCAAGTTCGGCGTGAAGATCAGCTACCTCTACGGTACCATGATTGAAATCCCACGCGCTACCCTGATGGCTGACGAAATCGCCGAAGTGGCTCAGTTCTTCTCATTCGGCACCAACGACCTCACCCAGATGACCCTCGGTTTCTCACGCGACGACGTGAACGAAATCATCCACACCTACATCGACCAAAAGATTATCGCTGCCGACCCATTCAAGACCCTCGACCAGCAAGGTGTTGGCCAACTCGTGAAACTCGGCGTTGAACGCGGTCGTAGCACCCGTCCTGGCATGAAGTGCGGTGTTTGCGGTGAACACGGTGGTGATCCTGCATCAGTCGAATTCTTCTACAATGCCGGCATGACCTACGTCAGCTGCTCACCATTCCGTGTACCTGTTGCACGTCTGGCCGCAGCACAAGCCGCCATTAACAAGGAACGTGGTTGCTAAAACCATATCGTAACAAATTAAGAGACGCGATGTTCCTGCCTTCGCAGGAATGACGCGCGTCTCTACAAAACAAAACAGCCTCTGGAGACAGAGGCTGTTTTGTTATTCGATTTGGAGGATTGAGCTACACATAAAAGGTAGTTTGATTTCGAACAATTGCTAAAACAGCTCTCCGTTCCAAAGCATCCGCAAGAAATCGTAAACATTAATCATGTCAACATCTTCCGACTTGCGCGTTATGGGATCGAGGGAAACAATCATCAGCTTGCAATCGGGGTGTTCTTCCTTGAATGCCTTCAGTCCTTTCAGATGTTTGGGCTGCACGGTCTCCACCGACTTGATTTCAATGGCTATTTCCGCATCACCGATAATAGCATCCACCTCGTTACCCGCGTAAGTATGCCAGTAACTGAGGCGGCGACGGTCATGCGAATAGCCCATGTAGGCGACAAGTTCCTGGATGACCAAATGCTCAAAAGCGTGGCCGTATTCAACCGTTCCACGGACGAGATTCTTGCGGTGCAAAAGATAATTGGCAACGCCCACATCGAAATAATAGAAACGCGGCGCCTGCACCAGTTTGCGTTTCACCGTCTTGGTGTAAGCAGGAATCATAAAGCCAATCAAGGTGTCCTGCAAGATGTCGAAATACTGTTTCACCGAAGTGGAATTGATTTGGCAGTCGCTGGCGATGTTGCTGTAATTGACAATCTCCCCATCAGTGAGTGCGGCAACTTCGAGGAAACGCTCAAAGGCATCCAGGTTGCGCACGATGGCTTCCGCCTTGATTTCCTGCTGAAGATAGGCATCGACGTAGGCCGACAGTAATCTTGCCGGATTTGGCGACAGGTAATGTTGCGGCAACATGCCCTGATTGATCGCACGGTTGATGTCGAAATCGGGAATTTCGGCACTCACCAAAGGATAAAACGTACACGGATAGGCGCGGCCTCCAAGGGTGTTGTAACCTTTCCGCTTCAACTTGCGGGCACTGCTGCCACAAAGGACAAAACGGATGTCGAATTCCGAGATGAGACGGTGCACCTCGTTCAGCAGTTCCGGGACTTCCTGTATTTCATCAATGACGACAACAGTTCCGGCATCCTTGCCTGCAAACTGCTCATAAAGCGTAACGGGACGATTACGGTAGGCCGAACGCAACGAAGAATTGAGAAGATCGATGTAAGAAGCCTGTGGAAACCGGGAGCGGAGATAAGTCGATTTTCCTGTTTTTCTGGCTCCAAACAGAAACACACTCATTTCCTGAATGTCGTCTTGAATTGGGTATATGCGGTTATACATTCCTTTAAAATTTAAATTACCGATTTGGATTTTACTTGAATATTCCAATTAGCGATTTGGATTTTCAAGGTAAATTCCCGCTGCAAAAATAGAAATCTTTTTCATAACAAACGCAAATTCACCAAAATGAATTAATAATTTTGGCAACAATATACAATTTGACCTTTTAATAACCAAATGCCTGCCGGACGCTGATAAGGGGAACCACGAAATCGCAGATTCAACGTAGTTAATTACACGAATTAACACGAATAGGCCTTGCTGAAGCAAGTCCCTGCCTGCCGGACGCTGAAGAAGAACCGCTAATTTGGTTGATCTTGCGAATTGTAAATTATTGCCTAAATGCTGCAAGCGCACCGCCCATTGGGCGGTGCGCTTGCTGTTTCCGTCTTTGCGCACTCCCGTGCGCGCCCCGCCCGACAAGTTTTTCGCCCCTGCACGTTGCGGGAAACAAGGGTTATTTCTGACGCGCGGAACGCACCGGCCGAACAGAGATACCACACTTGCGGTCGCCGTAGTCCAGGTAGGAGGGTTCTTCGTCTCGGGGATGTCTCGGTGATGAAAGACACTTGCGGTCGCCGTAGTCCAGGTAGGAGTCGCCAGAATAGAAGTAGCAGGACCACGCGCCGTCCGGGTTGACAGTGTAGAGCGAACTCGACCAGTAGTAGCCGTAGCTGCCTGCGGATTGGAGATTGCCATCCCAACTGCCGCCAGCGGCAGGCAAGAAGAGCGTGTTGCCGTTAGGTCCCGTGAAGCGTCGCCCATTCACGCCATTTTGCGTCGTCCACACCGAAGTGCAATAGCCGAGAAGCTCCTCCCATTCCGCATACGTCGGGGTGCGCCAGCCACTGCCCCAATTGGCCGTGGCTGCATCGTCGCCCGCTTCCAGAATGGTCAGGTTGTCGGTATAGCCGTTGCAGCCATAGTCAGAACGGTTGCAATATTTTGTCAGATCACTATAATAATCAACATGGCATGAGTAGGTGTAGTTGTCCCAATCGTAATAGCTCTTCGGCTGGGTTTCGGCCCAGGCGAAGTAGTCGCCATAGTCTTCGGGCGAGGAGGCGCCCACGTTGCGCGTGGCCCACAGCAGGCCGCTCGGCAGGCCGAGGTCAACCCAGTCGCCTTCCGCCCTCACCTCATCCTCGGCCAACACAGTGC
>CALBNP010000192.1 GCA_937896505.1 uncultured Bacteroidales bacterium
ACTTTGTGACTTAGGGACTTTGTGGGATGCTGAGCGGAGCCGAAGCATTGATTTGCGGACTGGAGGACATTTGGACTGTGGGGATTAATTTGAGTTCAGAGGGGTGGAATAGTTCAGGGTTCAGGGTTCAGGGTTCAGAGTTCAGAGTTAAACCCGTTTGCAAAGGTAGGTCTTTTTTCGATAGGGATGACTTTTTAAGACGGGAAAGATGGTTTTGGTGCATCGTTATTCTGTTTTTAGGCGATATGTCCTGTTTCTGTTGGCACCTTGTGGCACAATTTGCCCTTGCTTGACCAATGCGTGAAGGTATGCCTTGGTTTGTGTGGTTTTCAAGCCAATGAAATCGGCAATCTCCGAAGTCTTGCATTCGCCTTTATTCTCCAACAACTTTAGAATCAGATGCGGTTTATCGTCGGTTACAGTTGCATTATCGTCGGTTATCGTCGGTGAATGAAACAAATTCTGGAGCATCAATCAGCAGATGCCTGTTCTTTATGTCGGATATACGCGTCAAAATCTTCCTTTTTCATCGGGTGCAAAGATACACTTTTTATCTCTTCACTACAGTTCTCTCCATCACGCCCGCATCGCTTGTCATGCGCACCAGTTTTAGAGTTTTACGCGCAAATTTAGGGAACGGATTTCCAAAATGCAAGAAATAAACCGCCAAAAGCAACTATTTTGTAAATTTGCGCCCAAATTCAACGAAAATGACAAACACTTGGTTGACTATCCTTTTGGTTTTAGGCGTGGTGATTGCCGCCACCGCCACCTTTATCTTAATGAGGCTGCTGAAAATGAAAGAGGCCGAAAAACAACGCAATCCGGCCATCGAGCTGAAACTGCAAGCCCTAAAAATCATCATGCCGCTCAAGGTGCAAGCCTACGAGCGTTTCCTGCTTTATCTGGAACGCGTACAGCTGCCTCAATTGGTGAAACGCGTATATGCTCCTGGCATCGAGAAGGGTACGTTCCATCTGCAACTGCTCCAAAACGTGAGGGAAGAGTTTGAGCACAACCTCGCACAACAGCTTTACGTTTCGAACTCCACTTGGAATGCGGTACAAAACGCCAAGGAAGAACTCGTCAACCAAATCAACTCGACCTTCGAGCAACTCAACGAGGAAGAGGATGTCGCCATTTTGGCACAAGCTTTGGTAGCATTGCCTAATCCTATGGTGGAACAAGCCATCGCCATTCTCAAGCGCGATTTCGAGCGACTTCTTTGAGTGGAAGACAATAAAATCCGCCCTATCGAGTTGTCATTCAGTAAAACATAACGCAGAAAGATGAAATTTTTAGCTTCACAAATCGCCGAATTGCTTCAAGGCAAGGTGGAAGGTAATCCCAATGCCGAAGTTTGGAACGTCGCCAAGATCGAGGAAGGCGCACCAGGTATGCTCAGTTTCCTGGCCAACCCGAAATACACACCCTATATCTATGAAACACAGTCGTCGGTAGTCATCGTCAACGATTCGTTCGAGGCCACAGCTCCCATCGCCGCCACCTTGATTCGCGTGCCCGATGCCTACGCTTCGTTCGCCAAACTCTTGGCCTTCTACGACCAAGTGACTCAAGACAAGCACGGCGTTTCGTCGATGGCTTTCGTTTCGGCTTCTGCTACAGTGGGCGACAATGCCTATCTCGGCGAGTTTGCCTTCGTGGGTGAGAATGTGAAGATTGGCAACAACGTGAAAATCTATCCACAGGTCTATGTAGGCGACAATTCGGTGATTGGCGACAACACCACGCTGTATCCTGGCGTGAAGCTCTACCGCAACACCATCATCGGCCAGCGATGCACGCTTCATGCCGGCGTCGTGGTGGGTGGCGACGGCTTCGGCTTCGCTCCGCAGCCTGATGGTCACTACGACAAGATTCCGCAAGTAGGCAATGTGGTCATCGACGACGATGTGGAGATTGGTGCCAACACCACCATCGACCGCGCCACCATGGGTTCGACACACATCCACCGTGGCGTGAAGTTGGACAACCTCATCATGCTGGCCCACAACACCGAAGTGGGCGAAGACACCGCCATGGCAGCCCAAACAGGCGTGAGCGGTTCCACTCACATCGGGAAAAACTGTGTGGTTGCGGGGCAATGCGGTTTTGCCGGACATCTTCACATCGCCGACCAGTCGCGCTTTGGCGCCCAATCGGGTGTGTTAGGCAACGTGAAACAATCCAACCAAGATTTCATGGGAACGCCATCAATGCCGTTGCGCCAATACATGAAATCATCCGCACGATTCCGCCATTTGGACGAATTAGCTCGCGCTGTCGAGTCATTAGAAAAAGAGATAGCAGCATTAAAGAAATGAAAAGAGCCGGCATGCCGGCTCTTTTCATTTCTCTATGTTAGTCGAATTACTTCATGAATCTTGCCTTGATGATTTGGCCGCCGTCAATCAGTTCGACGAAGTAGTTGCCTGAAGTGAGTTTCGAGACGTTCAATGCGCTTTCGGCGGAAACCGTTTCGCACATGACCAAGCGTCCCATGGCGTCATAGACATTGGCGGTGCATTCGTTTTCGAGGTTGGCGAAACGGACTTCGTTCACAGCTGGGTTAGGATAGGTGTAGATACCGTTTGCGATAGTGTTTTCTTCGACATCGTCGAGGCTGGTAGCGGTGTGAAGACGGATGAGCATGTAATCGGCAAAGGTTTCTTCGTGTTCGAAGTGACCTACGGCAACAAGTTTACCATCATCTTGGATGGCGATATCTGTAGCGCAGCTGGTCTTGTCACCGCCAAAAGAGATGTGGTCGAAGCCGTTGTCAGCAAAATCTACGTTAAGTGTGCCATCGGCGTTAAATGCGCTAATCAGCATGTCTTTCAGGTCTTCCCAAACATAACCGGCGAGATAGATTTCGCCATTGTCGGCTACGGCCATTTCGAGGCAGGTATTGTATGAGTTTTCTATGTATTGAACCATGGTGAAGCCATTATTGCCAAAAGTGTCGTCGAAAGTGCCATCGGGATTCAGTCTGGCGACAAATATGCTGTAGATTGGTTCGCCTTGGACTTCATTATAGGTTTCTGCGGCACCGGCAATCAGCAGCTTGCCGTCATCCATGACTTTGCAAGCGTTGATGAAGTCGATGACTTCGCTGAAGCTGTATTCCCAGACGCCATTGTCGCCAAAAGTAGTAACGAAATCGCCGTTTTGGTCGACGCAAATGATTTTGCTGCTGTAAGGTGATCCCCATCCTTGGTCAGGGGTGACTTCCCATCCGCAGAGGTAGATACGGCCGTCTGGACCGACAGCAATGCTTTCCCCTACTGCCATGACTTGATATCCGTCAGGACCGTATGATTCATGGAGCACCATGCCGTTGTCGCCGAATGTGGTGTCGAGCTGACCGTCAGCCGTGAAACGCAAGATGCAGGAACCGTAATCATTTTCGCCGTATTCGCCGCCTACGAGAATCTTGCCGTCATCCTGGATAGCCAGTGATCTTGAAACCAATGTCCAGCCGGCTTGTTTGTTGTAGGTCACATAGCCGTTGTTGCCGAAAGAAGTAACCAGATTGCCGTTGGAATCCACTTTCAGCAGGCACATGTTACCGCCATTGTTGCCATAGGTATAAGCCAAGAGAAGCATGTTGTCGTTTTCAACGATTTTTGAATCGAAAGAAAAAAAGTTTGTGTTGCTCATCGGAGCCAGATGGACATAACCGTTTTCACCATACGAGGTGTCGATAGTGCCATCGGTGTTGTGACGCATGAGGAGAATTTGGGCAGGGCCGCCTTCACTGTATTGGGTGAAAACCACGGATTTGCCATCCGACTGAAGGACTAAAGAACTTTTTCCCGTCATGAAAACGCAAAGGTTGTTGAGTTCTTCGGTGACGATTCCCCATTCACCGAAACTGGTGTCGAAACCGCCTGGCACGTCTTGTGCTTTAGCGAAGCTGAAAGTCATCAGCATCATTACGATAAGAGATAATTTTTTCATAGTTTGAACTTTTAATTATTGATTTGTTGAAATTTTTAAGTTTTATCGAACTGCAAAAATACAACTATTATTGATTTGTAAACCAATTTTGCTCTTTATTCGACATTTTCGTCCAAGGCTTCGATAAGGAAACTTACGGGGCGGAAGCCGTCGTTGCACGAAATCATGGCTGACTTCGGGTTTTTCATCCATCCGTCGTAAAAGTTTTCGCCGCTGTGGGCGAGGGTCATCACGAATGGCGACATGGTTTCCCAGGCGCTTTCGCAAAGTCCTTCGGGACGTTGCCATCCGTTGGCGATGAACACTTGGCCTTCCTTCAGTTCGCAGGCGTGTTCGATTGGGTTTTCGTACTGTGCCATCAGGTCTTTGTAGCAAGTAATCCTGATGACGGTGATTTTCACTTTTTTCATTGTCGTATTTTATTGGATTTTTAATCTTTCAGCCAGTTGCAGGAAATAGTCGTTTGACCAGATTTCGAGGTCTTGGGGATTGATAATGAATGGCATGACATCAAGTTTGACTTGTTCGATGTCGGCAGTAGCAAGCCTTTCTCTCAGCAAGTCCATGAAACTTTCTTTGGTCAATTGAATTTCGTTAAATTCAGCAGCACGAATTTGCAAATGCTTGAAATTTAATGGGATATTATTACGGATATACCATTCAAAATCGTACCAATCGCGGCCCTTGATTCGGGTTTTCCATTTGCGGAACACTAACGCGTGCATTTTCCCGGCAAACAGATTAGGCAAAGTCAGGCAACGCGTCATGAATGAATGTGGATTGACCAAAAGTTTTTGTTCCGTTTCAAATTCCAATGGCGGATTCACATCCACTTCAATCTTGATTTTCAGCGTTTTTTCCGTTTGAAATGCCAAATTATAAACATCAGTATTGTCTTTCAAGAATGCCGATTCGACCTTTCCGAAACTTCTCTTGTCTTTTTTCGTAATGGTGACTTCGCGGCCTAAAAGTTTACATTCGTCAATAATGGCTGGAAAATAAGTCTCAAAATTGAAATCGGGATTCTTTTTCAGCAGCGTGAAATCCATGTCTTCGGAAAAACGCTGCAATCCATGGAAAATTCGCAAGCAAGTTCCGCCATAAAATGCAGCTTCATGGAAAAAGCCTCCACGGTAAAGACCGCATAGCACCACTTGTTGCATGACTTCGTAGGTGGCATTGTTTCGGCTCGAAATGCTGTTCTGTTCGTATTCCGAAAGCATCTTTTCAAATATGTCGTTCATTTTGCAGGAATTTTAATAAGGTAAGTATAGAATGTGAATTTTTCCCTTTTTCAGCACATTGCGCAATGATTTCAAGATTCAAATCGGGCAGGGTCTCCATTTCAAATCTCAAATCTTCTTCAAGCCAAGGTCCGATTTCCTTGACAAATCTCAAATTGAGAGCATGTTGACTGATGTAGTCGCACAATGCTTTTTCGGGTGTCGCAACCAGAAAACTCATGTTTTCATGTTTCAGCTGTGTGATACCAATAGGAAAATAATCCTTTGAGCAAGATTTGTACTGGAAACTGCCATAAGGATTTGTGAAATTCCTCGAATGCTTTGTGGTCATTGACTGAATGAGATAAACTCGCTCGGGAATCAGTCCGTAATGACTTAAAGCCCAACTCATCGAAACATACGACGGTCCATATAAATGATTGGCAATCAATTCCAATGACATGTTTTTTTCATCGTTCTTTGCGACATACAATCCCCTTTTTAGCCTGACAATCTTGCCTTCGGCCTCCAATCGTTGGGCTTTGTCGTTAATGAAAGCACAATCGGGATAGAGCGAAGATAAAACCGACAAGTCAAATGGTATGCCGCCTAATGTCTGTAATGGATCGTTTTGCATCATAAAATGAATTATGGTGCAAAAATAGTAAATTTTCGTACAGCAAAACGATTATTTCTCTTTTTTCTGTACGAAAATTTACTATTTGTTGATTTTGGGTTAGTAGAGACGTAGCGTGCTACGTCTCCATTTAGGCGAGGTAGAGACGTTGCACGCAACGTCTCTACAATCGGAATTATGCCTTCTCAACCGGCACCTGAATCATGGTCAGCCATTTTTCGGGGTCTTCCTGGTTCCAGATGCCGTCGATGTAGTTGGCGCGTGGCGCTCCGATGACTTTGTAGCCTTGCTGCTCGATGTATTTGAAAAGCTCGACATAACTTTGGTAAAGTCTCTCGTAAGGGCCGAAGTGCTTCATGCAGATTGCCGTTTCAACTGCCGGAATCTTCTTGAACTGGATGATTTCGGAATCCTTACCCATTTCTTCGACCTGTTCGCAATATTCGATGTCGATGTTGGTTGGGCGGTATTCGTTGTGTTCGATGGTGAAGCAGTAGCCGGGTTCATGACATTTGCAGCCGAGGCGGGCCATTTCGGGGCCGATGACTTCGCAGCAAAGACGGCCTAAATCGTTGTAAGAGCTGATAATTTCGCGGTGCGACGCGACGATAATCTCCGGAAGAGACTGAATGCTAATTTGTTCCATTTTTTGAATCTTGTTTTGCGAGTCAACCAAGTTGCGGAGCATGGTGCAGCGTTGCTGAAGCTTGTGAAGTTCGCGCTCGCTTTCGGCAATCTTCTTTTCGAGGGTCTGAAGGGTGGGTTTCAGGCTGCCCGAAGCGAACATCTCGATGATTTCTTCGAGTGAGAAGCCCATTTCCTTCAGACGGCGGATGTTCTCCATGGCTTGCATCTGGCTCACGTTGTAATAACGGTAGCCCGTCCATTCATCCACCTCGAAGGGTTGCAGCAAGCCGATTTTCTCGTAGTGCCTCAGTGTCTTGACCGTCACTCCGCATAGCAGGGAAAACTCTTTGATTTTTAACTTGTTGTTCACTTTCATGATAGCGCTATTTCTGAATCAGGCTGCAAAATTAGTGTATGCCCTTAGGTACGAGTCAAGGGGAAAATGAAAAAAATGAAATGTTTTTGATGTTTACCTCAAAAGAACATGGAATTGCGGCATATACATGCCTATATTCCGCTCAATGAGCAAGGTTTTCAATCCGGAATAAGGGCGAATCATTCCCGTGACTTCTTCGAGATTGGCGTTTTCGCCAAAGTATTCCTTGACAAAATATTTCCAGAATTCGTTGGCCGAAGCCAATTCCATGTGGAAGGATTCGCGCACAAAATCCTCATCGTCGTAACAGCAGGTCAACAGCACTTGGCCGAGGTCGAAATAGGGATGTCCGTAGACAAAATCGCCGAGGTCGATAAAATATTTCCCGTCGTTGGCCATGATTGCGTTGCCAAAGTGCAAGTCGCCATGCAGGGCAGTGTCGGTGTCGGGAATGGTTGCCATGAAATCTTTCACCCATTGACGTTCATTTTCAGTGAAATACGGATTGTTTTCCAACATTTCGAGGTTCACTTCCTTCATGTTCGGGAATTGCCTTTTGCCGACATGAGTGGAATGCAACTTTAAGCACATTTGGGCGAACTCGCGGGCGTAGGTTTCCACCCGATGTGGCTCCTCGCCGATGGCGCGGGCAAACGATTTCTTTCCCATAATGCGTTGAAAGCGAATGCCATAACGCCCATTTCCATCGGTAATGAAATCACCAGGTTTGGGGGTTGGAAGACCTAAGTCATAAACTTTTTGGGCCAAAATCAACTCGTTTTCAATGATTTCGTAAGGTGCCGAGGAAAAATAGAGTTTCATCATCACCGCGGGGTCAGCCTTATGGTAAAAACTTTCGCCATTGGCGCCTTCGCCAGAATGGAAGTAATCGTTTATGTCGATACGAATTGGAGTCACATTTTCACCTATTTTCATCCTATGATTTAGAAGCTTAAAAATAGAAAAAAGCGGCGCTTCCGCACCGCTTTTCACTTCAAGAAAACTTCCTTATTCCTTTCTCTTCTTGGCCATCATATAGGCTGCGCCGAAGCCGATGAGCAAAGAAGCTCCGCTGCCAATAGGCACATAACCATGATTATCATGATCGTCGTTAAAATTTCCTGGGGTTTGAAGGGCGTTTATGTCAAACGACTCCGTGCCATCTCGTTCACTCGACTCATTGCCCATTTGGAAAACCTGAGCATTAGCCGAAACAGCGAACATGAGGCAAGCAGCCAAAACGAAAAGTTTCTTTTTCTTCTTGGCCATCAGATAGGCTGCGCCGAAGCCGATGAGCAAAGAGGCTCCACTGCCAATAGGCACATAACCATGATTATCATGATCGTCATCAAAACCTGGCGTTTGAAGGTCGTCAAAGTTTAAAGTAAATTCGCCATCTCGTTTATTCGAGCTTTCGCCCATCAAGAAAATCTGGGCGTTAGCCGAAACGGTGAGCATGAGACAAGCTATCAGTAAAAAGAGATTCCTTTTCATGGCTTTATTTATTTACGATGATTTTCTGAACCTTAGTTTCGCTATTGTTGACAAGACGCACTACATAGATACCTGGAGCCACATTCGGCAAGCCTACGGTGTTCTGCTCGCCAGTGAGCTTTTGGTTGCAAATCGTGCGGCCATTCATGTCGATGATGTCGATAGTGCCTTGTCCGTTGACGATGAGGTTGCCATCGTGGAGGAAAGCGAACACTTCGACAAGCTCAGTGCTGGCGTTCTCGCCGATGCCCGTGTAGGCGAACTTCATCTTGAAGCGCGACTTGTAGTCTCTCGTTGTTGCGCTGAAGCTGTAGCTGTCGTGCGCGAGCATGTCGATGTCGGCACCCGTTATGTTGTCGATGAGGTGGAGGTAGCTGAAGTCGGCATTGGCGGTGCTCCAATTGAGCGTGTATTCTGCGTCCTCCAAGGCATCGAAATGGACCGGCAGTTGGTCGATGGCTTCGCTGAGGAAGAGCAGTGCGTCGTCTTCGTTCTCATAGCTGAAATACACCTTGCCCTTGCCGCCATAGTTGAACAACTTAGGAGCGGCAGTAAACTCTGGGCGGTCGAACTCCACCACGGCCACATCGCCAACACCTTCGCTGTCGCGGGCTATGAGGTTGATGAGTGGGTAAGCATAGTCCTCGCCACGGAATGGAGCATCTGAGCTTGATGGTTCAACAGAGCACATAGCATCGGTAAAGGTGGCTGTATAGACGACGGTAGGATTTTCAACGCTACCGCAAGGCTTATCCGAAACGATGAAGAAGCCTTGGTGCATGCTGATATAATCAGAAGCAGCTTGCGAATCTTTAGATGGGGTTGCCACTGAGCCTTGCGAATAACAGTCATATTTCGGGGAGTAGATAAGGTAGGTGGCCTTGTCAGAACCAGTCCAAATTTTGTTGTTGTCAGTGCCAGAATTGGCGGAAGCGAATTTGCTGAATTTCAGGTAACTCTGGAATGGGTTGCCGATGAGATTGAAGCCTTCTAATTTGTCGCCTGGGGTTTGGCTCAAATTTGAAACCCTAACAAGAATTTCGACTGTTCCATGGTTGAGGTTGCCAGTAGCTTGCACATAGCTCGATGAGGCTAAAGCCACAAGGTAGCCCTTGCCTGGAGTAAATTCCGTTTCATTCGTATAGGCAATATTTGCAGTGTGGTTTTCTGAATACCAGTGGCTGCTGCTGTTGCGCTTGAAGTTGATCCAGTGGTAGGCTGGTTCGTGGAAGCAATACAAGTCCCAGTTTGTAGTGTTGGTTGGGAAAAAGCCAATACCATCATCTATCAAAACTGTATTAGGAGTTCCATCCCATGAAACTGGTTCTTCATCGTTATATTGGATGCCTAAGCTCTGTCCGGCTACTGGCGAAGAATAATGGTGCCACACTTCGATTTCCCTCGATGGCAGGTTCTTAATGAAGCGGCTTGTGTGGGCATTCACTATCACGTTGCCTATCACCTTCAGTGCGGCATCCTCGTCGATGTAAAGGTTGTTGCCTTCGTAGGCCGTTGCCATGTTGTCTTTCTTTCCGTAAAAGAGCATGGTGTTCGAGCCTGAGACGAAGTTGGCCAGGTCGCCGTATTTCAGGTTTCCGCCATCTTGCACGACGGTGTTATTGCCTTCCATTTTCAGTACCGGCACGCCTTCGTTGATGCCTGTCGTGAGAGGCTGTGCCCACAATGAATAGCTGTTGTCTTTGGCATATTTGTTCAGGACATCCACAAGGCGTTCCGTTGAACCTGAATACACGCAGCCTTTCTTTCCGTAATCGAAGCCTTCTTTTGTAATTGTTGCTTCGTTTCCGTCGGATTTCACATACTTCCAGTCTGTATCCTTATAGATGCAGTTGGTGGCTGTTCCGCTCGTGGTAAGTAGGCCAGCCAGTGATGTGAAGCTGTTCGCCACATTGCCCGTATGCACCAGCGTACCGCCGTTGGCGGGAGCCACCATGGAGATGCAGGAATGTACCGTACCGCCGCCCACGTTGCCGACCACGCCGCCGAGATAGCCGCTGCCCGTGAGCGAGCCTCTCACTACGCAGCCGCTGACCGTGCCGCTCGTCATTTCATCGGCGATGATGCCTGAATAGCCGGCATTTGCTGACGTAAAGTTGCAGTCTTTCACTGCCACGTTTTTCACCGTGCCGCCTGCTACTTTTCCAAACAGACCCACGTATGTGGAGCGTGAGGTTTCGTTTTTCAGGTTGCTGATCACATGGCCATTGCCGTTGAAGGTTCCGCTGTAGCCGCCTGAGCCTCCTATCGGCACCCAGGTCTTGCCAGCCATATCGATGTCTGCTGTAAGCTCCACATTGTAGTTCGCATAGCTTGTGCCCTTGTAGCCATTGGCATGAGCCGCAAACCAAGCCAAGCCTTCGTTGCTGCTGATGGTGGCCGTCGTTCCACTGATGCTGATTCCGCTTTCGGTGTCACCCTTAGCCAAAACGTATGACAGCCAGTCGCTACTGGCGTCGGAATGGATGTTTTGTTGGCTGAAATTCTGACCTATTCCGGTGCTGCCGTTGACAACGATGGTGGAATTGCTTGGCACATTTGCAGGCAAGTTCATGCCAAAATGGTCAGCCTTGGCGCGAACAGGTATCTCAATACGCACCTTTTTGCCTCTCTTGTCGCTGCCATTTACATATACATAGTTGCCATTACCTGAGAAATCGAAACCCTTGTATGTAACGACTTGGTTATTGCCAGAATTAGACAAAGTGACATCTGGACTGCTAACCTGGCTCATTGTCCCGAAAGTGTAGTTGCCTGAGCTTTCGCCTGTGCATAAAGCAGTATAGACCTTAATGTCGCTGCTCGTACCATCCACTTCGCAACCCTCGCCAAGCGTTTCTTTTACTATGGTGCTGGAATTCATCTCAAAGGATGGTGCAACGGTTGATGTAGTTTTGGGGGCATAAATATGCGACAGGTTGCTGATATCGGAGTATTCCATATAATAAGAGTGCGTGGCGTTTGGGTTTGGTGTGCCTAAATTTATGCTAAACTTCGAAGAATAACTAGCTGACGGTGTATTTTTGTGACTATCATCTATATGATAACAATAATCCGACGATAAGCCTTTCATTACATTCTTTGAATGTTCTACGTAATTTTTATCGTTGGGGTCAATATGAACTGCATACACCTCAGTATCTGTTTTAAAGTAATTCTTGAGATTAGTTATTGCAGCATTAAATTCATTACTAAGATCTGAACCAGAACTAGATTTAACTTCACCTGTACTGAAGATAACAATAACTTTTTTATGGCTACTGACATGTGAAGTATTTGTATTTTTATACAAAGGATTCGCCTTTAAAAAAGCATTTGCAAACCTAGAACCATCTGTTGCATTTCCAGGTCTAAGCCTATAAATGCTATACATCAATTTTTCCATTTCAGAATTATCCTTAACCGAAAGGAAATTGGTGACAAGCTGGCATTTATTACCGCTAAATTGACCAGAAGTGCTCGTATTAGAAAACATATTGCCTTCTTCCAAACTGTTTACATCCGATGGCTGGTAGTTTACTTGCCCAAACTTAACAACACTAACACGATGGTCGACAGTCCAAGTTTTCGCGTTATCCCTAAGATTAAAAATAAATTGGAGGGCGGCATTTTCCAATAGCTGGTAGCGGGTTTGCACTGTTTCCGTCGGTTCAAACTTACGATAAAGGGGTTGTGTCCAAATTATTCTTTTTTGGTCAACACCAGTTATTCCACTAGGCTCACCACTTCCGTTAAAACCAGCAACTTCAACTACAGAACCCTGCAAATAACAACTAGCGCTATTTGAAGGCGTATCTCTTGAACCAGGCTTGAAAAAGTAATATTTGTTGCCATCTTTATAGTAGAGATAATACTTGCTGTTGTAACTATACAGAACCACATCATGCAAGACACCATCTATATCCATATACTTATAGCCTGAAACTCCGTTAAGGGTAATATTAGCGTAACTATAATTAACAGAGCCATATTTAGTATGACCATACGTATAGGAGGCATCAGAACTACTAGTCGAAATGAAACCATTATCGGGCAAATAGCACTGCACCCCAGCCTGTATGGAATTTGCTGCCCCAACAGGTGTTCCGCAGTCCATGAGAATAATGACATCGACGGGGTCGGGAGCCGTCTCAACTTGCTTAAGGACACCCTCCAAGTAAGTTTCGGCAACAAGAGTCGGCTTGCCACCGATGGTTTCAATGTTGTTATTCATGTAGTAGTGGTCGTAAGTGCGTTGTCCGTCAGCTTCGCCTTGCGGGCTTTGCGCCTTCAGCGAGCCGAGGCCAGAGGACAAAACGAGCGCCACAACACAGAGGGCGGCTCCTAATTTCGAGTTTTTCATTTTATGTATGTTCATATTCTATAGAATTTTACTGTTAATTTCCGTAAGAAACGCAATTTCTTCTACCACAAGCCACACTTCACCATTGCGCTGCAAAAGTAAGGAAAAGAATCACACAATTATGTATTATTTTTTATAATGCAGTTATTTATTATTAACTAAGAAAAATATATTGGGGACTTCTATTTTTAGCATTTTTGCGCCATTCCTCTGAACTTCGTGTAGTCC
>CALBNP010000193.1 GCA_937896505.1 uncultured Bacteroidales bacterium
ACAAAATGTGCGCCCGCCTTTTGCATCAAGTCGGTCAGGACCATCGAATCCACTCCCCCACTCACGGCCAGCACCAGTTTTTCGTCCGGCTCAAACAGGTGATACACCTTATTATATTGTTGCAATTCGGAAAGCATCAGTATTTGATTTTAAAATAGTCAAGCACCATTTTGTATTCATCTTGCGCTGTCAAGCATGTATCTCGCAAAAAGCCAACGACTTGCGGCCATTCGTTCAAGCCTCGGTAATAATAGAATTTCAAAGCATCAGTAATGATAAACGGCACAATTCCATTTGCCAGACATTCCTTGAACATAATCAGCCTGCCAACACGAC
Organism: uncultured Bacteroidales bacterium; assembly: GCA_937896505.1. Taxonomy (GTDB): domain Bacteria; phylum Bacteroidota; class Bacteroidia; order Bacteroidales; family F082; genus Limimorpha. The sequence goes on from CALBNP010000193.1 coordinate 337, forward strand.
CATTCCCATCTTGAAACGGATGTATGTCTTCAAAACGTTTATGGAAATCGAGAATATCATCAAAACACTTGATTTTCTTTGCATTATACTCCAAAAGCAAAGCCTTCATCCGTGCATGGACTTCTTCGGGCTGACAAGTTGCGTGGCCACCGACCTCATTCGGCAGCTTTTTATAATCGCCAACGCAAAACCATGTTTTACGGCTATCGTTGGTACCCGATTTCAAAATACCATGCAATTCCTTGATAAATTTCTCGGTCAGTTTTTCTTCTGCATGGTCAACAATCAAATCGAAACAGCGGAAATGATTGACCGTTTCGATCACATCATCGACAGAAACCGCTTCGTCGGAAACGCCTAAAGTATTGGTTTCAAATATATAACGTGTCTGTTCATGCGAAAGGCAACTGCCTTCGATATGATTTGAGTTGAAAGCCAAATCAATCTGCGAGCGATGATAAATGCCGCCTTTACGGTTGGCCGTTTTCTCGTCACGCAGCACAGACAGCAAAACATTTTGTTTACTGTGCTTGCTTTTCCGCATCGGAAGTTCGGCATCAGCCGGAATGTTCCACGTTTTACCTGTCAGAAAAGCACCTTCAATTTTACCTAAAGCGCAATAATTCCGGACCGTACGCTCCGAAATTCCGTGTTGGCTTGCAAATTCGCTGACAGAAAGAAAATCCATTATCGGCAAGGTTTTTCAAAATTTCACTGCAAAAGTAATCATTTCTTGCCGATAGCGGCAAGAAATCACTTCTTTTTCTTCACCGAAAAGCCGAAGCCACCGATTTTTTCGCCCAAGCCGTAGTATTTTCCGTGAGAAACCTTTTCAGCATTTTTCAATGGCTTACAACAAATCGTCCTAACTTCCGGCCATCAACCTGAATAAAATACAAGCCCTCGGAATAGCTGCTCGTTTCAATCATTACTTGCTGGTTTTCAGCAACAAAAGAATCCATCATTTGTCCTAAAGAATTATAAATTCGAATCACACTTGATTTCTCCACCTTAAGATTCACGAAATCATCAGCCGGATTAGGAAACGGATTTACATTTTGCTCTTTTTCCTCATACACACCATCATAGCAATAATGTTCTTCGATGCCAATAGCTTCATACACATCAACGACAGACTGCAAATCCAAAAAACTAAAACTATATTCGTATGGATAAGACCCATGAGCAAAAGATACGGAATGGTCTGGAGCTATCAGGAAACAATCAGGGGCACCTTGAACATGATACTGATTGCAAATTTCCGAAGCTCCTCCTGACCTGTTAATAACAGGAAATCTTACGTCAAATTCATCGCACCACGTCAAACAGACTCCATTGTAGTCGGTACAATCCACCCCAATATAATACACATCCTCGCTGTTACATCCATAAAGATAGTAGCTTTCGACAACATTAGGCTCCTGCAGACGACAACCAGGGCACGTATAAAAGAAAAAATCCAACAAGACATATTGTCCTCGATCAAGAATATCAAACAAATGGATTTCATTCCCGAGGCAATCCGTTCCAACAAAATCTAATGCAGTGGGAGGAACGCTTACAATATCAGAAGCACATTCCGAACCATCCTCGCAACACGAGACCACGAAATAACAGCCACCTTCATGTGGATTATAATAAGCTATGCACATTGTATCTGACACATCCCGTAAAAACAAATCCACCTGATTATTAAGCCTTTTGTAAACATGATAATACCGCGCACCCGCAACGCCATTCCACGACAATTTCAATTCGGTGGGAGTCAAATCAGCCGTCAGATTGGTTGGAGCCTTACACTCGCCAAAATTGCAGTCAGCAGGCAGAATGCCAAAATCATCGAACACTGAATACATATTAGTATAAGTAACTGATTCCCTACAAATTTCATGATTTGAAAAAATCAAAAGATATTTGGGTATTTCCATACAATCCCTATACAAATCATAAAACTGTTGGGCACCACCTTCACCAGTAACCACAGGTGATTCCAAGCCTTGATCGTTAAGCCACTGAAGAGCAGTTTCATCATCGGCCAAAAACCATAACGTCATCACAAACAAATCTCGGCCATTGCAGCCATAACGATGATAAACTTCCTTGAGACGAGTGGCATCAACACCGTCAGACCGAAACTCTATCAACACATTTTGACCCCCATCGAGTATATCATAAAGAGTAAATTCAACTCCGCGACAATCGGTGAAAGCAAAATCGTCAACCTCTGGTGGACACTCGGATTTCAAGGTTAGACCAAGCGCGAGAAATGCAAAAACAAACAATATTTTCTTCATAGCAAATTTGTATAATGTTAATAATCACGCAAAAATACTATTTTTTCAAATCAAGCAAGAAATTATTTCTTTTTCTTCACCGAAAAACCGAAGCCACCGATTTTTTCGCCCAAGCCGTAGTATTTTCCGTGCGAATATGCCAAAGGCCGCGCATGATTCAGTTGGAACGCGCCTGTGCCTTTGTCAATCAGTTTTTCATCGGCATTAATGGCCACGACTTCGGCAATAAACATGTCGTGTGAACCGAGTTCCTTGATTTCGACCACCCGACATTCGATGTTCAAAGGCGACTCCTGAATCAAAGGAGCCTTCACGATTTGCGCCTTTTCGGTGTGCAGGTGCATCTCCTTGAACTTGTTGTAATCTCTGCCCGAGCGCACGCCGCACCAGTCGGTGGCCGCAGCCAAATCTTCCGTCGTCAGGTTAATGACGAACTCCATGTTCTTCTTAATCAAGGCGTAAGAATGTCGTTCCTTGCGGATGGAGACATAGCACATCGGCGGGTCGCTGCAAATGGTGCCCGTCCACGCCACGGTCAGTATGTTGTAGTTTTCCTCGCAATCGCCGCAGGTTACCATCACGGCTGGCAGAGGATATACCAGTGTTCCAGGTTTAAAAGGGATTTTCATTGTTGTTTAAATTGTTATGTTGCAAAATTAAACAAATAATCAGTACAAAACGTAAAAATGTCATCTATCCCGAAATACAATTTGCGCCAAAAGCACAAAAAAAATCCCGCTCAAAAGAACGGGATTTTTCATTATGAAACGCTTGAATGTTCTTATTCGATAGTCCATGTTGAACCGCTGTTCAGCAGGTCGTCCATGTTCTTCACCTTCGAGTTGGCCTTTTCGTTGACGATGATTTCATCGAGGCTGTCGTTGAAGGTAGGAGCAACCACATCACGGATAACGCCAATGGCAACTGGGTACTCAGGTGGCATCATGTGAGCCAGCATCATGTGAATACCAGTGTCTTGTGTGGTCTTGTCGTGAACGAGAATATCCTTTTCGGTAATGTCGTTTTCGCCAATGGTAACGACTTCGAGACGGTTGTTTCTCAAAACGATACCCTTGTTGCGGTCTTTACCGAAAATCAGCGGCTGGCCGTGAACGCACTTCACCTGCATATCATCGCGGACATCCTTACCAGTGATGTTTTCGTGAACACCGTTCGAGAAAATCATGCAGTTCTGGAGGATTTCGGTCACTGACATGCCTTTGTGCTTATAGGCTTCCATGAAGATTTCGCTCATTTCCTTTGGATTCACATCGACGGCGCGGGCGAAGAAAGTAGCCTTTGCACCGATGGCGAGTTCGCCAGGATTGAATGGATCTTCGTAAGTGCCTTGCGGGCTGGTCTTGGTCTTCGTGCCACGGAATGTGCAAGGTGAGAACTGACCCTTGGTCATGCCATAGATACGGTTGTTGAAGAGCAGCAAGTTGATGTCGATGTTACGACGGCAAGCGTGAATGAAGTGGTTACCACCGATTGCGGTGCAGTCACCGTCACCGGTAATCATCCAAACGGAGAGGTTCGGATTGGCCAACTTGACGCCTGTTGCAGCGGCAGCAGCGCGGCCGTGAACACTATGGAAACCGTAAGTGTTCATGTAATATGGGAAACGTGAAGAGCAGCCGATACCTGAAACGACTACGATGTCTTCCTTCTTAACGCCCAATTGTGGGAAAATGTCCTGAACGGCTTTCAAGATAGCATGGTCGCCGCAGCCTGGGCACCATTTAACGACTTGGTCGCTGGCAAAATCTGCCTTGGTAAGAACTTGATTATCTATATTTTCCATAGTCGTATTATTTTAAAAGGTCGTTAAACTTGTCTTCCAGTTCGCCAAGGGTAAATGGCAAACCTTGAACCTTATTATATTGTTCGGTCTTGTATTCTGGGAAGTTCATTCTCAGATACTTGGCAAACTGACCACGGTTGATTTCGCACACCACGATCTTCTTGTGACCAGAGAGCACTTCAGCAGTGTTCTTTGGCAGAGGCATGATGTAATCGAAATGAGCGTGAGCCACCGACTTGCCTTCTTCCATCATCTTTTCGACAGCGGTACGGACAACACCGAAAGTGCCGCCCCAGCTGACAACGAGGAGGTCAGCGTTCTTGTCGCCGTAGATTTCCTGCAACGGAATGTCATCAGCAACGCGGTTGATCTTTTCTTCACGCAGTTCGGTCATAATCTGGTGGTTTTCAGGATTTGTGGAGAGGTTACCAACCACATTTTCCTTTTCCAGACCACCGACGCGGTGACGGAGGCCTTCGGTTCCCGGGATAGCCCATTCGCGAGCCAAAGTCTTTTCGTCGCGGCGATATGGACGATAGTCAGGGTCGTTAGCCTTGGCGAGGCGTGGAGTAATTGTAGGCATATCAGCCATGCGAGGGATGCGGAACACTTCTGAACCATTGCCGAGAGCGCCATCGCTCAGCAGAATGACCGGAGTCATGTGTTCGAGAGCGATTCTCGAAGCCTCGAATGCTGAATAGAAGCAACCAGCGGAGCTTCTTGCAGCCATCACTACCAACGGAGCATCACCGTTACGGCCGTAAAGTGCCTGCATGAGGTCGCTCTGTTCTGTCTTGGTTGGCAGGCCAGTTGAAGGGCCGCCGCGCTGAACGTCGATGATGACCAATGGCAATTCGGTCATAACGGCCAAACCCATGGCTTCGCTCTTCAGCGAAAGACCAGGGCCGGAAGTCGTGGTGACAGAGAGGCAACCGGCATAGGAAGCACCGATTGACGACATGATACCGGCGATTTCATCTTCAGCCTGATAAGCTTTCACGCCGAGTTCCTTATGCTTGGTGAGTTCCACCAGAATATCGGTAGCAGGCGTGATAGGATAAGAACCCAAGAACAGCTGGCGGCCCGAACGCTCGCTTGCTGCCATGAGACCCCATGCCATAGCCGTGTTACCTGTGATGTTACGATATTTGCCCTTTTCGAGTTCGGCAGCTTCCACCTTATAAGTATTGG
>CALBNP010000194.1 GCA_937896505.1 uncultured Bacteroidales bacterium
GGACTTGCCTTGCTCCATAGTTAGTTTATTGAATTTCTTTCCCAATTTTAAAGCCAAGATCGTAAAGTCGTTCGATGTCGTCTTCGCGAATAGGAGCACCTTGTACTTCGACACTTTCGGCAGCGAGATTCCACTGGTTTTCTTCGGCAATTTTCGTAAGCGTCTTCAATCCGCCTCCGCCCCAAGTCTTGCCGCCAAACAAACCAAAGACTTTGTCTTTCGGCTTGAACTCGACGATTTCGTGAGTCAGCAGATTCATGTTTGGGAACATGCTGCCATAATGGGCGCAAGCTCCGATGATGACACCTTTGTATTTCCAAATATCGCTCATGATGAAAGAGACTTCGCTCTTGGCCACGTCATAAACGCGTATGTTCTTGATGCCGGCTTCAGCAGCACCACGGGCTATGATGTCGGCCATGCGTGCCGTGTTGCCATACATGGAACCATATACAATCACGATGCCTTCCTCGCTTTGGTGGCTGCTCCATTGGATGTATTTGTCGAGAACCCATTGCAGGTTGCTGCGCCAAACGAGTCCGTGTGATGGAGCTATCATCTTGATTTCCAAACCACCTAGTTTCTGAATGGCTTTTAGGGTAGGTCCTGCCACCTTGCCGACGATGTTGGCATAATAGCGACGCATATCGTCCTCATAAAAACTGATGTCGGTTTCATCATCGAAAATGCCACCGTTCAAGGCACCGAATCCGCCGAAAGCATCGTTTGAAAAGACAATCTTCGTGCTTTGCTCGTATGTGACCATCGATTCGGGCCAATGGACCATCGGGACCATGAAGAATTGGAACGTATGCTGGCCGATGTTCAGCGTTTCTCCTTCGGCGATGACGAGTTTGTTGGTGATTGGACCATAGAATGCCTCCAAGGGAGCAAAGGTCTTCGCATTTCCAACCACTTGTACTTCAGGATATTCCCTAATGATGGCACCAATGGAACCGCTATGGTCGGGCTCATCGTGGTTGATGATAAGATAATCGATTTTTCGATCACCAAGGATGTTTTTCACCTTGTGGAGATACTCGTCGAAGAAACCCGCTTCAACGGGGTCGATGAGGGCGACTTTGTCGTCAACAACCAAGTATGAGTTGTATGAAACGCCGTTTGGCAATTCCATGTGGTTTTCGAACAGTTCAGTACGTCGGTCGTTTACGCCAACGTAAAAGATGTTTTCGCTTAAAGTGATGTGTTTCATGGCTTAAAGTATTTCTTCGAAGTCTTCTTTTCCGTGTTTGCAGGTTGGACAGACGAAATCGTCTGGCAGCTCGTCACCTTCGTAAATGTAGCCGCACACCTTGCAGACCCAACGGCGTTTGCCATTGGCAGGTTTTTCAGCCTTGGGCTGAGGTTTCGGCTTGATGTTGGTCTGGTAATAGTCGTAGGTGACTGATGGTTTGTCAGAGAGCACTTCGGCATCGAGCACTTCACCGATGAACATGGTATGTGTGCCGAAATCAATGGTTTCCACCACATGGCAAGCGATGAAAGCATTGGTGTAATTCGGGAGGTAAAGTACATGATTCACAGCGCGATGCTCTTCTTTGCAGTCCTCAAACTTGTTGACATTCCGACCCGATTGGAATCCGAAATGCTCAAACACTTTCATGGGTGTCTCGGTGGTCAGCATTGAGAGGTTGAAAACGCACGAATCCTTAATGAGGTCGTGGGTGTAGTTGCTCTTGTTAACGTTGACAGCGATGCGAAGCGGGTTGCTCGTAAGTTGCATCACCGAATTGACGATGCAGCCGTTGTCGTGGTTCTCGTAATTTGTAGTGAGGACGTAAAGTCCGTAACCAATTTTGAATAAAGCCTTGTTGTCCATAATTAAAATGTATTTGGTTGGTTATAGGTTTAATAAGGTTCTGATTTCTTCAGTTTTGTCTTTCGAAGAGCATTCTTTGCAGACACCGTAATAGAATAATTTGACATCGCTAACTTTGAAACCTTCCATTTCAGGAGTCTTGATCTCGGGAAGTGGGAAGTCGTAAATCTTACCGCATTTGTGGCATTTGAAGTGGGTGTGATTCTTAATGTTAGCATCATAGTGCATCACATCGTCATCAGTTAGGAAACGATTGATGATGCCTTCTTCCACAAACAATGTCAAAGTGTTGTAGATGGTGGTTTTAGATAGGGTAGGCATTGATGCCGAAAGGGCATTGTAGATGTTGTCAACCGTTGGATGCGTGTGGTGCGTCTCCATATAATTCAGTATGGCAATACGTTGCATCGATGGGTTGATGCCTCGTTCCCTTAGTCTTGTTGCAGTGTCGATTAGCATGTTTTACAATTTTGTAATTATTACAATTTTAAACTCGCTGCAAAAATAGTAAAAAAAACATAATTGCAACTATTGAGTGAAAAAATGGTAATTTTGCAAAAAATTTGAATGAATCAAGGTATGGAAGAATCCATCAATAATGAAAACAAGCTGCGAAGCCGCCGCCCAAGAAGGCCAAAGAAGCCTGAGGTTAAGGTGCAGCCAAAATATATTCCTGATTATCATCTCACTGACTTTGTAGCCATTGATTTTGAGGCTGCAAATGCTGCCTTCACGAGTGCTTGCAGCATTGGGGTGGTCATTGTTCGGAATGGCGAAATCGTGGAGCGGTATTACGGCTTGATGAAACCCGAACCGAATCATTACGATTGGTATAATACCAAGGTGCATGGACTGAAAAAATCAGATACCGAGAATGCACCACGATTTCCATTTCTTTGGAAGCAGTTGGAAGAAAAGGTGAAAGGCTTGCCATTTGTGGCTCATGGAATGCTTTTCGAGCGTAATGTGCTTCGCGCCCTGCACGAATTTTACCATATTCCTTATCCAAATTATGAATTCTATTGTACGCATATCGGCTCGCAGGAGCGTGTCCCCGATTTGGAGAATCATAAATTGCAGACGGTAGCCAAACATTTTGGCTTCAACCTTGAAAAACATCACAACGCTTTGGCTGATGCCGAGGCTTGTGCTGTAATTGCAATAAATATTTTTTGATTTGTATTTAAAATTCCTTTACCTTTGGCAAAAATTTAAAAACATCATATCATGTTCGAAATACTTAGAAAAGAGACTTTTGCTGCCGAAACTTACCTCATGGAAGTTTCAGCACCTCACATCGCACAATCTGCTTTACCAGGTCAGTTCCTTATCGTTAAGATGACCGAAAAAGCTGAACGTATTCCTTTGACTATTAGTGATTACCAACGCATTAAGGGTACTGTTACCATCGTATTCAAGGCTATTGGTGATTCAACACGAAAAATGGCTGAATATAAGGTTGGCGATCATTTCTGTGATGTCGTCGGTCCTCTTGGCAAGCCATCGGAATTTGCCACGATGACGGCAGAGCAACTGCGCCATCGTTCGTTTGTGTTCATCGGTGGTGGTGTGGGCATTGCGCCTATCTATCCGCAGGTGAAATGGTTGTGCGAACATGGTGCCTTGCCGGATTGCATCATTGGCGCCCGTACAAAAGACCTTCTCATCTTCGAAAAGGAATTGTCGGAAGTTTGCAACCTTTATGTCACATCGGATGATGGTTCTACTGGCCATAAAGGATTGGTTACCGATGTGTTGCGTCAGTTGGTGGCAAATGGCAAGAAATACGATGAATGCGTTGCCATCGGCCCGATGATTATGATGAAGTTTGCCACAAAGACTTGCGAGGAATTGGGCATCCGTTGCACCATTTCGCTGAACAGCCTCATGGTTGACGGCACGGGAATGTGTGGCGCTTGCCGTGTGAGCATTGCTGGCAAGACCAAGTTCACCTGCGTTGATGGACCTGAATTCCTTGGCAAAGACGTGGATTTCGATACGGCCATGAAACGTCAAGCCATGTATAATAATGTGGTGACGCGCAAGCAGCTCGAAAAGGAAGAAAAGGAAGAAGGTCACGTTTGCCACGTTGGCGGCATAGCCGAAGAGGTTGCTGACAAGAAACATCGTGTACCATGCCCTGAGCAGAATCCTGAAGTCCGTGCTCATAACTTTGACGAAGTTTGTTTGGGCTATACAGCTGAGATGGCTATTCAAGAAGCCCAACGCTGCCTGAACTGTAAGAACCCACAATGCGTTGCTCATTGCCCTGTGAATGTGAATATTCCGGGCTTCATCGCACGTGTTGCCCGTGGCGACTTCGAAGGTGCTGCAGGTGTCATCAGCTGCGACTCGGCATTGCCGGCTGTCTGTGGCCGTGTGTGCCCTCAAGAATCGCAATGCGAAGGCAGTTGCGTGATGGGCAAGAAGTTCGAGCCTATCGCCATCGGCAAACTTGAGCGTTTTGTTGGCGATTATGCCATCGAACATGATTTGCATTTCGATAATCCAGGCTTGAAGAACAACCATAAAGTGGCTGTCATCGGCAGCGGTCCTTCGGGCTTGACCTGTGCTAAGGATCTTTTGGCTATGGGTTATGATGTAACCATTTTCGAAGCCTTGCATGAATATGGTGGCGTGCTGGTTTATGGCATCCCGTCGTTCCGTCTGCCAAAGGATACGGTTGTGAAGAAGGAAGTGGAAAGTGTGGTCCGTTTGGGAGCCAAGATGGAGAAAGATGTCATCGTGGGTCGTACTGTTACCGTGGGCGAACTGCTTCACCGTAAGGGCTTTGATGCGGTTTATATTGGTTCGGGTGCCGGTTTCCCGATGATGCTCAATGTGCCAGGCGAAAACCTCTGCGGTGTGGTTTCGGCCAATGAATTCCTTACCCGTAACAACTTGCTGTTCTCATACAAGGAAGGCTTTGAAACGCCTAACTATGTAGGCAAAAAAGTGGCTGTGGTCGGTGGTGGCAATGTCGCTATGGATGCTGCCCGTACCGCTTTGCGCTTGGGTGCCGAGGTGCATGTCGTATATCGTCGTTCAGAGGCTGAACTTCCGGCTCGTGCCGAAGAAGTGCATCATGCCAAGGAAGAAGGCGTGTTGTTCGATTTGCTGACGGCTCCTGTCGAGGTTTTGGGCGACGAAAACGGATGGGTGAATGGCTTCAAGTGCGTGAAGTGCGAACTGGGCGAACCTGATGCTTCGGGCCGTCGTAGTCCTGTCCCGGTTGCGGGTTCTGAATTCGTGCTTGATGTCGATATGATCATCATGGCTCTCGGTACGTCACCTAACCCATTGATTGGCAGTACGACACCAAATCTTGAACTGAATAGAAAGGGTTGTATCGTGGCTGATGAAAACGGACAGACCACGCACGAAGGTGTCTTCGCAGGTGGTGATGCCGTGAGTGGTGCCGCAACCGTCATCTTGGCTATGGGTGCAGGTAAGAAAGCAGCCAAGGCCATTGACGAATACATCAAAGGCTTGCCTAAGAAATAAGGTGAGTTTAATATGATTCAACAGGAGCCGGCGACAAGTCGGCTCTTGTTTTTTTTATTCCTTAATCTCCACATAGAAAACCGTTGGGTCGTCTTCTTCATCGAAGCTTTCGTCGGTGTAGTATTGCCCAGGCTTATCATCGTCTTGGAAGAGTTTCAGCACGACTTTCTTGAATGGGATGGGTTGCCCGTTGTCGCTGTATTTCTGGATGTCTTGACGTGTCAATCCTTCCATTTCCATCATTTTCAACATCATGGCGAGATCGAGGTTGACATTGAGGAAATCCTGTTTCCACTCGATGCTGATGACAGCGGTGGTGTAGAGCTTGAAATTCTTTACTTCTATGGCTTTCATTTTAGCAAGTGTTTTATTGCCGCAAAATTGCAAAATATTCCGTAATGCGCAATAAAATGCACGATAATTGTAAGTGATAAAATAAAATTTCATAATTTTGTACCAATTTAAAAACAGAAATCAATGCGTAAAAATTTGATTATTACAGCTTTTGTGATGCTTTTTGCATCCATGTCGTTTGCTCAAACAATTGAAACCGTCGATGTCAGCAAGGCTCCTGATGGAAAATTCACAGTTACCGCTTCCGATTGCATAATCGAAGGCCAAGTGCTTAAAGGACAAAAGGTTGGCACTTGGATTGAGTACTTTACAGGTGACAACTACCTGCCTCGCAAGATTGTGAGTTTTGCCAATGGTAAGAAAAACGGGGCTTACGTTGAAATTGACAAAACTGGGTCAATTACCAAAAAAGCTGATTATAAGGATGACCAATTAGATGGTCAATGCAGCCAATGGTATCGTGGTGGCCGTTTGTCGAAGATGAACACCTACAAGAACGGCCTTATGGATGGCAGACAAGTCATTTGCTACGACAAAGGCGGCTTGCAGGAAGAAAGCAACTATAAAGATGGTCAGCGCAATGGTTTGACCACTTGGTATAACGAGGATGGTGCCGTGAAGATGTCCATCGAATACAAGGATGGTAAATTTGATGGTGTGCAGAAGACCTACTATCAGAATGGCCAGCTGAAGTCATGCAAGAGCTACAAGGCTAACAAACAGCATGGCGATGCCAAGGAATACTATGAAAACGGCGCTTTGAAATCGGAAGCCACTTATAAAGAGGGCAAGCTTTCAGGCAAGGAAAAGACCTTTGAAAACAAAGGTGAAAAACCTGTTGAAAAACAAGCTGTCAAGCCTGCCAAGAAGAATTGATGTTGGCTAAATTGGAAAAAAGATTTGGGACAGCTTCGGTTGCCCCATTTTTTTGTCTATTTTTGCAGCGCAATAGGTGTCGATGAGCGACTCAATAGGGAATCGGGTGAGAGTCCCGGACAGTTCCCGCTGCTGTGAACTCCGATGTTTGGTTGCTGGAATACCACTGTTCTACGGAATGGGAAGGTGGCAATCAGGGAGTAAGTCAGAAGACCTGCCTGTTGGTAATAATGCTTTCGGGTAAAAAGATGAAATTTATTAGAGAAATCATTTTTTCGTTGTTTTTGGTGTCGTGCATGACGTTGTGCGCACAAGATACGATTATGCTTAATGTGGTGAATGTCAGTGCAGAAGGCAATGGGGTAGAGGCTTTGAAACCATTGGTGGCTCGCAAACTCGACACGTTGGCCTTGCAGTCGAAAAGCACATCCGACCTCTCGCAATTGCTGATCCAACATAGTCCGGTCTTCATTAAGACATACGGGCCTGGAGGTGTGGCAACAGCATCGTTTCGTGGCACAACGGCAAGTCACACCTTGGTGCTTTGGAATGGTTTTCAGCTTAATACCCCCAATCTTGGTCAAGTGGATTTCAGCACGATACCTGTCTTTTTGGCCGATGATGTCAGCCTGAATTGGGGTAGTGGGACATCCAACAACAGCGGAGGTTTGGGTGGCACGGTGAATATCGACAATGCCACGCAATTTGGCGAAGGCTTCTTGCTTGATGCAAAACAAACCTACGGCAGTTTCAATACATGGGGAAGCTATCTCACCATCGGGAACCGCGGCAAGCACTTTTCGTTTCGGGTGAAAGCCTTTCGCGACTCTTCTGATAACGATTTCGAATACAATAATATAGCGACCATTCCACACCAACAAATGAAACAGCAGAATGCCTCGTTTGTGGATTACGGTCTGATGCCCGAGATGAGTCTTCTTTTCAAGAAGAGCATTCTGTCGGTCTCGTCGTGGAACCAATGGAACCATCGCAACCAACCGCCCATCATGACGAATGTCGGCAACGTGAATTCCGATGAGTGGACCGAAAATAATTTTTCGCGCAACTTTCTGTCGTTCAAGACCTTCTGGAATACAGGCAACCTGCAGATGAAATCGGGGGCTTTTGTGGAAAGCCAACATTATTTTCTGGAAACGCGTAATTTGGCCAACGATGCCGTCATCACAAATATCAATTCGGAAAACAAATCCTTGATTTTGCATCAGATTGTTGCTTTGGACCAGCAGGTTTACAAGTCATGGAAACTCAACGCCAAGTTGCAATGGGACAACGAACGCGTAGAGTCGAACAACTATGAAGGTGTGAAACGGCGTGATGTTTTGTCGGCCTACGCTTCCTTGTCGGGCGAACCTTTCAAAAACGCAAAACTCGATGTAACAGCCCGTTACGACTGGACTGATGGAAAGCCGATGGGCTTGTTCCCGACAGCCTCGCTGTCATATCAATTCCCGTTCTTGAAAGCCTTGAGTGTCACGGCTGGTTATAACCACAACTATCGCAATCCATCGCTAAACGACCTGTATTGGTATCCAGGAGGGAATCCCGATTTGCTGCCCGAAAATGGTCGCACGGTGGATTTCGCCTTGAAATATGGTGTAAAGAAAGAACATTTTGGCCTTGAACTTCGATCGGGAGCCTATTTCTCGAAAGTGAAGAATTGGATTCAGTGGATGCCGACTTCGTATCGTTATTGGGTACCCGAAAATGTTTCGTTGGTTTATGCGCGAGGCATTGAAAACCATGTGGATATGAGTTTCTCTTTGGGCAACTGGAAAGCAAATCTCTCTGGGAATTATGTCTTAAGCGTCACTACCGACGAGGGCGATAACGCCATCGCACAAAGCACGAACGGCAAGCAACTGATTTACATTCCGCGTCATCATGGCAACTTGTTCGCCAATGTGGGTTGGAAGACTTGGAGCTTGAACTACACTTTGGAAATGACCGGAAAACGCAGCACTTCCTATTCTGAGGAACAGTTCTTTGCCTTTGACTTGCCCTCATACACCTTACATCACGTTTCGGTTGCCAAGCAAATCAAGCGTTTCCGCATTGAACTGAAGTGCAATAACATTTTCAATACCGACTACCAAAACGTCTTGTGGCGCGCCATGCCTGGTAGAAGTTGGGAAGTGGTGGTGGGGTATAGGTTCTAAAATTGTGTCTTGAAGTCAGTTTCTTTTGTGTTGGATGACAAAAAGAATCAGAAAAAGTCATGTTGTTGTCTTTCGGTTATGATAATTCTATATTTTTGCAGCAAAGAAAAGTTTTACAAATCAATTGTTATTGAAAGAAAAAAGAGAAAGTAATTAAAATATTATAAATCATAGCGTTTGCTATTTGTTCGAGATGCTCTGAAAATTTGGCGATTAGAAGTGCAATCCGAGAATAAGTTCAGTAAACGTCCGCGCTTGCGTGGACGGAACTTATTGGATTGCGGGTTACGCCAAATACCTCAGAGCTCATAAGGGAAGTTCACGCTTCTTTTATGTCCTCTTGAGGCATTTGTTTGTGTACCTGCATCCTCGATAAGTTGCTGACGCTGAAAAAGCAAACAGCTTATGGCAGAAAAACAACAACTCAAAGAAGGGTACATTTACGACTATATCTCTGGAATCCCTGTCAAAGCCTCTCCAGAAGAACTTGAAGCGACCCAAGTGTTTTCTAAAATTTTGGTAGAAGACTACGGTTATCCTAAAGAATTTATTCAAACAAGGCCACAATTCCATGTGAAAGTACGTCCCTCTGACGTAAAAAAAGAATATCCTGTTGACATCGCCGTGTTTTCTGATTCGGAGAAAACAGATGACTCGCTAAATATTGTTGTAGAATGCAAGAAAAAGAACCGTAAAGACGGCCGTACTCAATTGGAGAACTATATGACTTTATCCAAAGCCTGTCTTGGTGTTTGGTTCAATGGAGAGGAACGTTTTTATTTGTACAAGCAAAACACAGAAAATGGTCGTGTCTTATTTAGTGAAGTCCCCAATATCCCTAAGTACGGTGAAAGATTGGAAGACATTGGAAAATTCAAACGAAAAGATTTGAAGCCTACACACAATCTAAAGACGGTATTCAACGCTATCCGTAATTATCTTGCAGGAAATGCTACTGGTACAACAATGGATCAAATCATTGCACAACAAATAATCAACATCATTTTCTGTAAAATATACGATGAGAGATTTACAAAAATGGAAGAAGAGGTAACATTCCGTGTAGGAGTAAATGAGGACAGCCAAACCGTCAGCGACAGAATCAAAGCCCTTTTTGCAAAGGTTAGAAGCAAGTATAATGAAGTGATTGAAGTTGCTGATGAAATCAAACTTGATGATACAAGCATCAAATATGTAGTAGGAGAGTTACAATCTTATTGTTTGATTGATACAGAACGGGATGTTGTTGCTGACGCATTCGAGGTTTTTATCCAATACGCTCTAAAAGGTGGTCAAGGGCAGTTTTTTACACCTCGGAATGTCGTAAAATTGATGGTCGAATTAGTCAAGCCGCAACCAAATGAAATTGTGATTGACCCGGCTTGTGGTTCAGGAGGGTTTCTTGTGGAAAGTATGCGTTATATGTGGCGTATCTTGGAGGAACAGGCAAAAGATTACGGTTGGAGCGAAATTGCACTTGAAGAAGAAAAGAAAAGTTGTGCCATAAAATACATCAAAGGCATTGAAAAGGATTCATTTCTCGCCAAAGTTACCAAAGCGTATATGGCAATTTTAGGTGATGGCAAAGATGGAATATTCTGTGAAGATGCCTTGTTGAAACCATCTGAATGGAAAATTGCCACGCAACAATCCATAGGATTAGGACATTTCGATGTTCTTTTGGCAAATCCGCCTTTTGGAAAAGACATAAAGGTTACTGGAGACGACAAACTCAAACAATACGAGTTGGCTTATAAATGGAAAACAGAAGATGGAAAATTTGTCAAAACAAATGTTCTAAAAAAGGAAGAAGCAATTCAAATCATTTATATTGAAAGATGTCTTTCTTTATTGAGCAATGGTGGACGAATGGGTTTGATTATTCCAGAAACATATTTCCACGCGCCAAGTACAAAATATATTTTGCAATTTCTGTTGAAAGGCAATAATGTGATGTGGTTGGTCGATTTGCCGCACAACACTTTCCGACCACACAATAACGCAAAATGTGTGGTAATCGTTTTACAGAAAGGCAGACCACAACAAGATATGATTAATATGGCTGTCGCAGAACAAATGGGGCATGACCATCAAGGTAAAGAGATGTTTAGGTGGAATAGCGAAACAAAAAAGGTTGATACCACCAAGTTGTGGGATGATATTCCGCTAATATTGGATGAAATCAAGAATAACCGATTGGATAAGTATTGTTTTTCGGTTGACAAACAAACTGTCGAGAAGAAAGGGGTCTATGTCCCACGATATTATTGGCAGAACAAAATGCAAGACATACGGAAACAAGCAGAAAACGACAATCAAACACTTGTTCCGATAAGTAAGTTAATACACGACAAAGTCCTTACCTATTTTGATGGTCACGGCTCACCCGAAGCGGAAACGAAGGGGAAAGGTGAAATACCGTATATCAGAGTAAAAGACATTGTGAATTGGGAAGTTTACAAAGACCCGACATCAAAGATTCCTATTGAGACATATCTTGAAAAGAAAGGGAATAAAAAGGAGATAAAAGAACAAGACATCCTTTATGTTAGACGAGGCAGTTATAGGATTGGCAGCGTAGCGATGGTTTCACCATTCGATACAGAAGCCTTGTACACAAGAGAAATCCTTATTTTGCGGGTGAATGAAAATAACATTTACGGAATAACGCCATTCTATTTGCTATACTTATTATCCCATAAACTAACACAAATGCAGGCAGAAAACAAGATTCTGATTGAAACCACATTGCCCAATATTGCGGACAGGTGGAAAGAACTTGAATTGCCAATTGATAATGACAAAAACAGAATCAAGCAAATAAGTGACCGTATTGAGAAAGTGATTGAAAACAAGTGGAAGGCGGCTGAAGAAATCACAAAACTCTGCGAAGAACTTGGAAATCTGACAACATAAATCAAGACGAGAAGAAACGCTTAATTGCCGAAGTACGCGAGACGATGGATGGCTATTTTGATTTTTAATGTTGTGTATAATTGTTTCGTATTCTTAATTCCTCGCTGCCTCCCCAAGAATACTCCAATCCGCTAACCAGAATACTCCAGTACTCTTACTAAAGTACTGGAGTACTCTAATTGCAGGATTTCAGTACTCCAACGAGAGTACTCGACGTTTATCGCGGTGAAATGGCTGGTCAGTCGTACCAGTTGATGCTTTCCTCGTAACTGTCGAAGCGTAAATCCTCGGTTATGCCAACTTGTTGGAGGGCTTTCCTGATAATTTCCTGCTCTTTTGGAGGAAGAGGATAGTCGCCGCGCCGTCGTTCATAATAGGGGTTGCGTCCGAAATGAGCAATCAATAGGTGCATGAATCTCTCGTATTGTGTGGGAAACATCTTTTGCTGGAAGTTGGTAAAGCCTCGTGCAAATAGCACTGGAGTGCTGCTGCGGTAGTATTTGCAACTGACATTCGTGTCGCAATGCCGCGGATTGATGAGGCGCAGAAAATTCTCTGTCTCAATCAGTTTGATGAATGCTTGCCGATGCAGGCAACTGTCTGCCATAGGGCAATCTTCAATTCCGCAAACGGGATAATTCTTTGGCAGTTCTTTGTATGTCTTTTTCATTGTTGGATTTTGATATGAAATTAGACACAATACTCCAATGAAGGATGTTTTGCTTTTGAATAGGGTGTGAAGGCATTGCTTTCCTTTAAACTCTGAGCCTAGTTTTTGAAACCAGCATTCCAATCAATCGGTTCTGACTGATGGAACAATGAACTGATAGCCTGATTGCGTGAGTTGATCTGTTGTCTCCTGATGTATTTGATGCCAAGTTTCCACAAGAAGAAATCGCCAATCAAGAAGACTACCGAAAGGATGGTGCCATATACTTCGCCAAGGGCATCGCTAGCCATGAGCAGCCAATCGAAGAAACCGTGGCATGTAGCGGCAAGAAGCAATCCTGACAGTATGAAAGTCCAGCGTTGTTTCTTGGTCTTGCTGAATTTTGCCAATGAAAGGAAGTAACCTAGAACCACACCAAACAGGAAATGGCCAGGAACCGAGAGCAAGCCTCGCACGACGCTGGTTGAAATGCCAGCTGCCCACGATTGTTCGGCAGCACCAAACACATACATGATATTCTCGATACAGGCGAAGCCAAGACCTATGAAAGTTGCATATACGATGCCGTCCATGTACTCGTCGAAGTGCTTGTCACGCCAAATGAAAATCAAGAAAACCAGCAATTTGGAGGTTTCTTCAGGAATGCCCGCCTCAAGGAAGGCATTATAGAATACGGTGTTGGAATACCAAACCATATTCAGCAGATTTACCAGAATCAGGTCGATGGGAATGGCAATCATGCCGGCGAGAAATGCTTTCAGCAGACATTTGAATGGTTCTTTTTGATATTTGTCCTTTCTGTCGATGTAAATCATCAACAAAATGACTGGTAGAATTGATAAAGCGAGAAGTGTGATAATCATTGGTGCCAATTATTTAAATGAGGCACAAAAATACGAAAAACGTGTGTGAAAATGTCCTATCTTTGCGCAAATTTTTACAGTTATGCAAGAAATGATTCTTATCCTTGACTTCGGTTCGCAGGTTACCCAGCTGATTGGTCGCCGTTTGCGCGAACTGAATGTATATTGCGAAATTCATCCTTATAACAAGATTCCCGCCATTGGCGATAATGTCAAAGGCGTGATTCTCAGCGGCAGCCCGTTTTCGGTACGCGACGAGAAGGCTCCTTTCGTTAACCTCGAAGGCATTAAAGGAAAGTTGCCGTTATTGGGAATTTGCTACGGTTCCCAGTTTATGGCGCAGCATTTCGGTGGTGAAGTGAATGGCTCCATCGCTCGTGAATATGGTCGCGCCATGCTGACGGTCGTTGACGAGCAATCGCCTTTGTTCATTGGAGTTAGCAAGAGCAGCCAAGTGTGGATGAGTCACGGCGACACCATCGCAAAGTTGCCTACCAATGCCCGCGTCATCGCTTCTACAGAAGATGTCGAGAATGCAGCTTATCACATTGAAGGTGAAGAGACATACGCTGTACAATTCCACCCTGAAGTGTTCCATACAAAGGAAGGCCCGAAGATGCTGGAGAACTTCGCCATGCGCATCTGTGGTTGCAAGGGCGATTGGACCCCCGATTCGTTCATCGACAGTACCGTGGAAAACCTGCGCAAACAGCTGGGCGACGACAAGGTCATCCTCGGTCTTTCGGGCGGCGTCGATAGTACGGTGGCTGCTGTGTTGCTTAACAAAGCCATTGGCAATCATCTGACTTGCATTTTCGTCGATAACGGCTTGCTTCGCAAGAACGAATTCGAAGATGTGCTTGATTCATATAAGGAAATGGGACTCAATGTGATTGGTGTTCACTCTGGAGCCTTATTCCTAAAGAAACTGGAAGGTATCACCGATCCTGAAGCCAAGCGCAAGGCTATCGGTTCGACCTTCATTGAGGTGTTTGATGCCGAAGCCCAGAAGATTGAAGGCGCTCGTTGGCTGGCTCAAGGCACCATTTATCCCGATGTTATCGAAAGCGTGAGCGTGAACGGCCCGAGCTGCAAGATCAAGTCGCATCACAATGTGGGTGGTTTGCCCGAGAAGATGAACCTGAAGATTGTGGAACCGTTGCGTACCTTGTTCAAGGACGAAGTGCGCCGTGTGGGTCGTGCCTTGGGCATCAAGCGCGAACTCATTGGCCGTCATCCTTTCCCCGGACCGAGCCTCGGAATCCGCATTTTGGGCGAAGTCACAGAGGAGAAACTCCGCATCTTGCGCGATGCCGACGACATCTTCATCAAGGGATTGCGTAACTGGCCTTGTGAGTTGCCGAGTGCATCATATCCTAACGAAATGGCTGATAACCTTTATGATAGCATCTGGCAAGCTGGCACAATGCTGTTACCAGTGAAGTCGGTCGGCGTGATGGGCGACGAACGCAGCTACGAATATACCATCGCTTTGCGTGCCGTCATCTCAACCGATGGCATGACCGCCGACTGGGTGCATCTGCCTTACGAATTCATGGCCAAAGTGTCGAACGACATTATTAATAAGGTAAAGGGTGTGAATCGCGTCTGCTACGACATTTCGTCGAAACCACCTGCGACCATCGAATGGGAATAAGGAAATCTTTTGTCTCTCATAACAAAAGAACATTATGACTTTACGCATTTAAGGCATTGGCGATTTCTTCCCTGAGCATTTCAGGAGTAACTGCTTTTATCTCCCCATTTATTGAAATGCTGATGTTGCCGGTTTCTTCAGAAACCACGACGGCGATGCAATCCGTTTCTTGACTGATGAACATGGCCGCATGGTGACGCGTTCCATAGTGGCCGGGAATGTCGGTGCGCTCGTTGGTCATTGGGATGATGCAACGGGCGGCAAGGATGCGATTGTCGCGGATAATCATAGCGCCATCATGCAAAGCACTATTTTTGAAAAAGATGCCTTCGATTAAAGAAGATGAGATTTGAGCATCGGTGATGACTCCTTTCGTTGAAAGTTCGTTGAGACGGTTGCTGCGAGCAACGAGAATCAAGGCACCTTGTTTGATATCCGACATGTTGGCGCATGCGGTAACGATGGAATCCACGTCCAACTGAATCATATCGCTATCTTTATCGTCGCGTAGATGAAAAATTTGCCTCAACCTAAATCCTTTTTTCACATTACCTTCGGCTTTGGCACCAAGGGTGAACAGAAAATCGCGGATTTCCTTTTGGAAAATGACGATAAGCGCAATGAATCCTACACTGACAAAAGCCCCCATTATGGTGGTGAGCAGTTTCATTTGCAGGGCTTGCACGATTTGCCAAATGAGGAAGAATGCGACGATTCCCCAAAAAATATTCAAGGCCGTAGTTCCTTTCAACTTCCGGTAAAGGAAGAATAATAGGAAAGCAACAAGCACAATGTCAATGATATCGACAACACGTATTTGGATAAATAGGTTAATCATTTGTTGAATTTTGATGCAAAAGTAGGAAAATGTTTATTTGTTTGGTTGTTGATTTGTTGATTTGTTTAGTTGAGTTTGGGACATTTAGACATTTAGACTTTTAGACATTTAGACTTTGGGACTTAGGGACATTTGGACTTGGGGATATTTGGACGCTGAGCGGAGTCGAAGCGTTGATTTGTTGAATTATTTTTGGGGACTTATGGACGCTGGGCGGAGCCGAAGTGCCTACTTTGCTCAACGAGTTTAATGGATTCGACAGCACGCTTCACATCGTGGACACGGATAATGTCAGCACCATTCATCAAGGCGATGGTGTTGGCCACGGTTGTCCCATTGTCGGCTTCTTGCGGGCAGCAATCCAATGTCTTGTAGATAAACGACTTTCTCGATATACCTATTGATATAGGGAATCCGTTGAAACGGTATTTTTCTAAGTTATTGAGCAACGAAAAGTTAGACTCAGTGGTTTTGCCAAAACCGATACCCGGGTCAAGGATGATTTGCTGTTCTCCAAATGGCTCAAGCATTTTGTGCTGCTTCTCGAAAAAGTCCATGATGGTTTGATGGATGTTGCCGCCCAACTTGAAATTGTGCATCGTCTCTGGTGTGCCCACGCAGTGCATCATGACGTATGGAATGTGATTTTGACCGATAAAAGGCAACATTTCATCGTCGAACAAACCGCCCGAAATGTCGTTGACAATATCGGCTCCTTCGGCGATGCAGGCTTCGGCAACGTTTTTTCGGAACGTGTCAACCGAAAGAATAGCTTCTGGAAAATGCTTTCTGACACTTTCGACAACGGGAAGAATCCGTTCAGACTCTTCTGATTCAGTGACGATTACGTTTCCAGGTCGGGTAGAACAACCGCCAATGTCGATGATGGGAGCGCCTTCGTCGAGCATAACTTCGCAATGGGCGAGGGCTGCATCGAAACAGTTGAATTTCCCGCCATCGGAGAACGAGTCGGGCGTGACATTGAGTATGCCCATCACCACGGGTTGGTCGAAAACAAATTCTTTGTTGCGCGATTTGAATCTCAGCATTTGAAAAATTATTATTTTTGCAAAAATACTATTTTCGATGCAAACAAAAGATACCAAATCGCAATTTCAGGCTGTTGTGGCACAATGCCGTCAGCTTTTCATCTATAAAATGAAGGATTATGGACCAGCATGGCGCATTCTTCGCACGCCTTCCATAACAGACCAGATTTTTATCAAGGCCAATAGAATCCGCACTTTGCAGACCTCGTCGGAACATCTTGTGGATGAAGGGGTTGAACCAGAATTCATTGGCATCATCAACTATGCCGCGATGGGCATCATCCAACTGCAACTTGGCGTGGTCGATATCCCTGATTTGAGTTCGGAAGAAGCCACAGCCCATTACGACAAGGTCATCAACGAAGCATACGAACTGATGACACGCAAGAACCACGACTACGACGAGGCTTGGCGCAGTATGCGTGTCAGTTCCATCACCGACTTGATCCTGATGAAGATTTTGCGCACCAAGTCGATTGAAGACAACGACGGCAAGACGCTCGTTTCGGAAGGCTTGGACGCCAACTATTACGACATGATTAATTATGCCGTGTTCGCCTTGATTTTGCTTTCAGAGGATAAAAAAGGCAACTCGCAATCATGAAAACGAAACAAGTCATCAGTTGGATAAGCATTGCGGGTGCTTTGGCATCGGCTGTCGGAATTTACTTTATTCCTCAATTCAATGTCGTTTTCCTTGGTCTGCTGCTGCTTAACCTGCTGCTGCCCATCATTTTCCGCAAAGGCTATGGCAAGCCACAACTTACGATTTGCCGTCTGTTGGTGGGTGCTCTGTTCATTTTCAGCAGCTTCACCAAAGGCGTAGATCCATTAGGCACGAAATACAAGATTCTGGACTATCTTGCCGTATATAACCTTCAGTGGTTCAACGACATTGCCATGCTTATCTCCATGGGATTGATTTTGGTTGAATTCATTGTCGGTATATGCTTGCTGACCAATATTTTCCCACGTTTGGCGGTGCTTGGCGCAACTATTTTGATGTTGTTCTTCACCACGACTACCTTGTTCGATGCGGTCTATAACCTCGTTCCCGATTGTGGCTGTTTCGGTACTGCCGTGAAGATGAGCAACTGGCAGACTTTCTACAAGAATCTCGTCATAGATTCGATTCTTTTGGCATTGATTTTCAACAACAAGCAACTGAAAAACAGACTCACTTGGCGCGGGCAATTCGTCATCGGTTGCCTGTATGCCTTGGTGTTTTTGCTCTTCGAGATATACAACTATCGTCATCTTCCAATCATAGATTTCATGAATTGGAAAGTAGGCAAGCAAATGAAGGTCGAGAATGACGAACCTGCCAAGATATACCTGACTTTCAGAAACATAGCCACAGGCGAGACGCAGGAATATCTTTCGCCCAACTATCCATGGAACGACTCGGTTTGGTCGAGCCAATGGGAGTTCGTTGACCAACGCATGGAAGGTGGGAACGACTATCTCGGTTTCTCAGCCCTTGATGCCGATGGAAACGATGTCACCGACATGATTCTCGAGACCGAGAACTTGCTTATGTTCACTTCGCACGACTTGACCAAAGTCACCGATGAAGAATGGAAACAAATCAAGACCATCACCGAAGAAGCCGATGCGCATGGCTATTATGTGGTTTGGGCTGTGGCCAACTCGCCTGAATATGTGGCAGAATTGCAAGAGACATACGATTTCCTTTACGAAGTGTATTTTGGCGATGAGCTGGAAATCAAGACGTTGGTGCGCTTCAACCCTGGTTTGATGTTGCTCGACGACGGCTTGGTAGTTGACAAATGGAGTGCCATCGACTTCGACAAGGCTTTGAGAAAAATTCAGGAATAAGCAATACTGCAAAACTCATGTTGACCTACATCACAAGAAAACTTCTTTATGGTATCGCGGTGCTTTGTGGCGTCGCCACATTGGTGTTTTTCTTGTTCAATATTCTGCCAGGCGACCCTGCCCAGATGATGCTTGGTCAACGTGCCGACAAGGAATCGGTGGATGCTATCCGAGAGGAATTGGGCATGAACCAAAGCCTTGCAAAACAATATGTTGATTATCTCAACGACCTCGTGCCTATTTCGTTATACGACATTTCAGAAGGTACGCAAAAGCTCGATAAGATAGGCCATTACGGAAAAATTGCAACGATTGGCTCAACTGCCATTGTGGTGAAGGCACCTTATCTGCGCATGTCGTATCAAAGCAAACGCAAAGTGTCGGATATTTTGGGCGAGGCTTTTCCAAACACCTTGCTTTTGGCGGCGGTTTCCATATCCATCGCATTGATTCTTGGTCTTTTGATAGGCATCATGGCTGCCGTAGTCAACAAGCCATTCTGGAACAAGCTGACGCTTTTCGTCACCACTATCGGCATGTCGCTGCCATCGTTTTTCGCAGCTATCCTCATGGCTTGGATTTTCGGTTTCCTCTTGCAGGAACACACTGGCTTGAACATGACGGGAAGCCTTTATTCCGTTGACGATTTCGGTAGGGGAGAATACCTCAGCTTGGCCAACCTCATCCTTCCGGCACTCACACTTGGCATGCGTCCTCTTGCCGTTGTCACTGAACTGACGCGAACTTCCTTGCTTGAAGCGCTTTCCATGGATTATGTGCGCACCGCCAAGGCCAAAGGCTTGCGCCCGGCCCGCGTGGTATGCGTTCATGCCTTGCGAAATGCCTTGAATCCGGTGGTGACGGCCATTTCCGGTTGGTTCGCCTCGTTGTTGGCTGGCGCGGTCTTCGTGGAGTATGTCTTCGACTGGAAAGGCATCGGTGTGGTAGTGGTCGATGCCTTGGACAAATACGATTTCCCTGTCATCATGGGCGCTGTACTGCTTATCGCCGTCATGCTGATTGTGGTCAATGTGGTGGTCGATATCATCTATGGTATCATCGACCCACGAGTTCGGATCCAATAGTTTTGGCATTCATGAAAAATGATATATTTTAAGTGACTCAATAAAATCTCTATATTTGCAAATAAATACAATGTTATTTAAAATGAAAAAACCTGAAACACTGACGTTTGGTGTCGCTCCCGAATCGCGTAAGGAAACGGGAGTCAATATCTTCAAAGTCGAACTTTTTGAGAACGAAGTCAAGACCTTGTGCGACTTCATTAAAAATAACGGTCCCGAAGCTCCTGTCGAAGACCTGAAAAAGGTTGACAGTGCGCTGTATGAGCAAATCATTCAAGCCATTCCGCCTACCAACGATGGTTCTGAAGCACATCTGCTCTGGCCCGAAGACATCATCGTCGATTGCTTCCCTGAATATTTTGAATGTTAAATATTTAACTGCTAGTGAAATCAATAATACAGAATAATATGCGTAGTAAAATTGTTGCAGGAAACTGGAAAATGAACCTCACTTTTGGTGAGGCCGAAGAACTGGTCGATAACCTGCTCGACCGCTTTGACGAAAACGACGAACTGGATTGCGAGGTCATCATTTGCCCTCCGTTCCCATATCTTGAAATGCTCACCGACATGGAGTTTGAAGAGCAACAGTTTAACGTCGGCGCTCAAAATTGCAGCGCTTACGATAAAGGCGCCTATACGGGCGAAGTGTCGGCCAAAATGCTGAAATCCATCGATGTGGATTATTGCATCGTGGGTCACAGCGAAAGAAGAAAGTATTTTGGTGAGACCAACGAGATGCTGGCTGAGAAGGTCAACCGACTGATTGAGAACAACATGTCGCCCATCTTCTGCGTTGGCGAAGTGCTTGAAGAACGCGAGGCAGGCCGTCATTTCGACGTGGTGCGCGAACAGCTCGAAAAAGGCTTGTTCCACCTCAATGGCGATGTTATCTACGACTGCATCATCGCCTACGAACCCGTCTGGGCTATCGGCACTGGCAAGACTGCCACTCCCGAACAGGCTCAGGAGATGCACGCCTTCATCCGCTCGCTGGTGAAAGAGCACTATGACGAAGCCGCTGCCGACGACATCCGCATCCTTTATGGTGGCAGTTGCAATGCCAAGAATGCCACGGAGTTGTTCTCGCAACCCGATGTTGATGGTGGCCTCATTGGCGGCGCCTCACTCAAGGCCGACGACTTCTTCAGCATCTGTGCGCAAGCCTCCGAGATTGGCAAGGAACAGTGATGATTTTGCCAAGAATACGATGTTTTTTTGTCAAGAATTAGAGAGTTTGTACTGATATAAGTGAACCAAATAACAATGTCATTTCGACCGTAGGGAAGAAATCTATTGTTATTTGGTTCACTCAAAAAGTCCATAGATACCTTCCTTCGTCGGTATGACATGACTTTTTGAAAAAATCTAAGTGGATTCTCAAATTCTTGACTATAATAATAGAAAAATGAAAACACTAGAATATTCTTTCTCGATGCCGACATCGGACGTCCAGCACGATATGCTGACGACGATGCTCGGTGAGCTTGGCTTCGATTCCTTCATGGACGATGACCGCAGCCTGAAAGCCTATTGCGCCGACAACGTGCGTGACGACGCAGCCGTTGACGACTTGTTGCTGATGGATTGCTTTGCAGGTGTTCGCCTCCTGAACGTGGAAGAAATGCCCGACAAGGACTGGAACGAGCTGTGGGAAGCGTCATACCAGCCCGTGGTCGTCAACGAGCGCTGCCGTGTGCGTGCTCCTTTCCATGCGCCTGATGCGAGCTTCGAATTCGACTTGGTCATCGAACCCAAAATGTCGTTCGGAACAGCCAACCACGAGACTACGTCGCAGATTATCAGTCTGATGCTTGAGACTGATTTTGCCGGTAAAGACGTGCTCGACATGGGTAGCGGTACCGCTGTGCTTGCCATCCTCGCCAAAAAACTCGGCGCGGCGCGTACGGTTGCCATCGACAACGACGAATGGGCCTACAACAACGCGTTCACCAATGTCGCGCTGAATGGTATCAACGACATCGAAATCGTTCTCGGTGACGCCAACGCCATCGGCGATGCGAAATATGATGTGGTTTTGGCCAACATCAACCGCAACATCCTGCTGCGCGACATGCACTTCTACGTGAGCGCCATGCGCCCCGAGGCTCATATCTTTTTCAGCGGTTTCTATACCGAAGATTTAGAGAGCATCAAGCAGGAGGCT
This sequence comes from uncultured Bacteroidales bacterium, assembly GCA_937896505.1. GTDB lineage: Bacteria > Bacteroidota > Bacteroidia > Bacteroidales > F082 > Limimorpha. Next base: position 21,836 of record CALBNP010000194.1, read on the forward strand.
GTGCGCCTCGGTCTCCGTTATCGACGCCACCTCTCGCGCAACAACTGGGTGGCTGCTGAATTTGTAAAATAAATGTTTATCAATAGAATAGCATGAGGAAACGCATACTTCTTGCAGCAATTTTCGTGGCAATGGCTATGGGAACGCTGCATGCACAAGATTTCTTTTCGACCGACAAGACTGCCTTTCTTGACCAACTGACAGCCTATCTGAACAGTTCCACTTCGAAAGCCGACCGCGATGAAGCGGCAGACATGATGCCGAGTTTCGCCGAGGTGTGGAATACCCGATACAGTGGCCGCGACGTGGAAGCGGTGGTGAGAATGTGCAACCATTTTCATGCCCATGGAGGCAACAAGGCCTATTTCGACATCTTCACCTTGACGGAAATCCTGAATAAGATTCCGCTGACGGGTATGCCACAAACCGATATCCATAACTGGATTTGCTACTCCGACCAAAGAAGCCAAAAGTCGCTGACGGGTTTCGACAAGTACCTCACATCGTGCCGACAAGTGTTTGTAGATAAGGTGCTTGTGGGCAAAGGCAACTCCAAATGGACCTTGCGCGATGCCAAGATGGGTTTCCCGTCCGACAACGAATGGCGCGTGAGCATCAATGGCGACTTGGCTTTGGTTTCGCAGAAAGACGAGTCGGTGATTCATGCTACTTCTGGAGCGTTTTATCCCGAGACCAACACCTGGAAGGGCAGTGGTGGCCGCGTTGATTGGGCGCGTTTCGACATCTCGCCCGATCTGGTGTATTGCGAATTGCCTTCGCATTACCAACTCGACCTAACCCATTCTGAATATACCATCGACTCGGTGATTTTCCACGACAAACACTATTTCGAGGAAAGCATCCTGGGTCAATTTGAGGACAAAGTGATGGTGAATGCGCCTAATGAAAAGACCATGTTTCCACGTGTAAAGTCATACCGCTCAGATTATTACATCCGTGACATTCTCAATGATGTGGATTTCAGCGGAGGCCTTGGCATGATGGGCAACCAGGTGGATGTGTTTGGTGGTGTTGACAAGAAAGCCATCTTTACCTTCCGCCGCAGCAACAAGGAATTCCTAAGAGTGCAGGCTCAGCGTTTTCTGCTTTCGAACGAGGAAGTGCTTGCTTCCGAGCATGTCTCGATGCGACTTTACATGACCGACTCTATCAGTAGAGACATTGATTCCATCTATCACAATGGTTTGGGCTTCAGATACGACAACCACAAGCGCTCGGCCATCTTTTTCCGCTCGGAAAAAGGCTATGGCGACGGCCCGTTCCACGACCATTATCATGGCTTGGACATCTTCCTTGAGGCCATGTATTGCAGTCCCGACAACAACATCGTGACTTTCCGCCGCATGGAAGGCCTCAATCCGAAGAGCGAAGGCGATGTGCTGTCAGTCAATTATTTCCGTGCCGACGAGTTCAACCTGCTGCGTGGCTTGGATGGCCGACATCCTATGGTCCGTATCGAGAAATATCTGCAAGATTACGGTAACCCTGACCGCCCTAACATGTTCAATGCCGGCGATTTGGCTTCCTATCTGCAATTCCCTATCGAGCAAGTCATCTCCATGCTGCTGCGCTTGCAGGCTGAGGGTTATGTGGAATATTTTTCCGATACAAAAGATGTGCTCGTCTTGCCGCGCTTCTATGATGTTTTGGAGTCGTCGCGCGAAAACATCGATTTCGATGTGCTCAAGTTCCACACCGTGACCAACAACCAGCAACCCAACATCCGCCTCGACCTCAACACCAACGACTTGCTTCTGTTTGGCATCACCAGCACCATCGACGGCATCGAAGGCTCTGCCATCTCGTTGAGTGACCGTAAATATGTCGTCATCGTTCCCGACAATGGCCGCGTCGTTTTCAAGAAAGGCCGCGATTTCCGCTTCTCGGGCGGCATCATCTCGGGCATGTTCGAGTTCTTCACCAAGGACTGCCTCTTCACTTACGAGGACTTTATGATTGACATGGCCAAAATCGACTCGTTGCGCCTTTATGCCCGTGCCGACAACCACATCATTCCCGTTTCGGGCACCATCGAGAAACTGAAGGGACACCTGATGATTGACCGTGGCAACAACAAGTCGAGTAGGGAAGAGACCCCTGAATACCCTATTTTCTATAGCGACGACAACGCTTATAAGTTCTATCGTCATATCAATTCGGGAGTCTTCAATCCTGGCAATGTCGATTCGCTGGCGACAGCTGACGACTTGGCCGACAAATTCTATTTCTCGGTCTATCCTTTCAGGGTCGATAGCCTCAACGACCTCTCGATGCGCAAGGTGCGATTCGATGGCGAGCTGGTGTCGGCAGGCATCTTCCAGACCTTCGAAGAACCTCTCGTCGTGATGGATGACTATTCGTTGGGTTTCAGTCACCAGATTGGCAACGGAACCTCCGACACATACGGAATGTATGGCGATTTGGGCCGTTTCCACAACACGATTCACCTTTCCGAAACGGGCTTCTGGGGCGATGGCCAACTCGACTACCAAACTTCGACATTCAATTCGGACCAGTTCATGTTCTATTTGGATTCGGTGACCGGAATCACCAACCAATTTGCGATGAAGCCATTGGCCGATGGCATGCTTTATCCTACCGCATCGGCTGATGCCTTGCGCATGAAATGGGATGTCTATACGCCAGCCTTGACGACGGAAACCATTGAGAATCCAATTTGTATGTATGACGGTACCAAGTTTTTCGGCAAGACTACCCTGACACCTGAAGGCTATTCTGCCGATGGTAAGATGCGCTTCGGCTATACTGAATTTGACTCCGACCATTTCGCCTTGGATTCGCGAACCTTTGTGGCCGATTCAGCCGACTTCCGCCTGTATTCGTCAGACAGTACGACAGTGGCCTTCGCCGCAACCAATTATAAGGCCAACGTGAATTTCGACAGCCAAAAGGTCCAATATGAATACCTTAACGAAAACAGTAACCTCGACTTCCCGATGAACCAGTTCGTGTGTTCGCTGCACGAAGCCGAATGGGACATGACCACCAACATGCTGCGCGTGTATAACCCAGAGGAGACCTTTGGCGACTATGCCACAGCGACAACCCACGAGGAACTGCTGGCCATCCACAACAATGCTTCGAAGTTCATCTCTCTGGTGCCCGAACACGATTCCTTGCAGTTCTACAGCATGAGCGCCGAATACGATATGACCAACTATCTGATTCATGCTCACGACGTTAAGATTATCCGTGTGGCCGATGCTGCCGTTTTCCCGTATGACCATGATGTGGTTATCGACTCGGCCTCGCACTTGCAGCCTTTTGTCGGCGAACTTCTTGCCGATACCTTGAATATGAATCATCTCTTCAAGGATTCGGAGGTGACCATACGCAGCCGCAACGATTACCAAGCTCACGGCTATTGGGATTACGTTGCCGCCGACGGTAGCCGCACGCCTATCTTCTTCGACACTATCGCGCCAGTGAACGGAGTTACGAATGCACACGCGCAATTGATTGATTCTTCTGATTTTGAACTCAGTCCACAATTTGGATTCAAGGGCAATCTGAGCTTGAACGCAACAGAGCGGAATGGCTTCTTTGATGGTCATTTCGTATTGCTTGGTTTTGAGCCTTCGGGAAATCTGATGGCTGAACCGCAAGCTGATGACACGCTGGCTTTTGGACTTGTTTCGGAAAGCGAAACCCTTGATTCATTGAAGATGATGCCTCCCGAGGTCGTCATGCTGCGCGACACTTTGCCTGCCTTGAACCATTGGTTCGCATCGTCTGCACTCATTGATCCTGAAGCGATTGCGATACCTGTAAAGATGGAAACTATCCGCAAGGAGGATGAAGGCATGTGCAATGGCTTGTATTACGAACTCGCCATTGATGGCGGTTATTTCGCTTCGTTCATGAGTCCGAAAACGGGACGGAACGAAACCGATGAGGTCGGACCGATGGATGGCTTGCTGCGTTACGAGGCTGCCAACAATCGCTTTGTAGTGACTGATACGGCCAACTTTAACACCTTCCTTACCCTTGACCAACGCGGAGTGATTGAAGGACGCGCCACCCTCGATCTGGGCTACGATTTGGCCTTGACCGATTTCGTGGTGCGTGGCGACTATACCCAATATCCGAATGACAGCATTGTGCTTCAAGGACTTAATGTCTTCAATGCCCCTATCATGGACGACAAGGTGTTGGAAGCTATGGCCGAAGTGTATGCCGGCATCGAGGGTGAGTCAATCGACCTTACAAAGACCAACTACCTTGATTATTTCCGTTCCGAAAACGATGCCGTGACGACTATCGAACTCGAGCGCAGCATTGAATTGGAAGGCTATCCGCAAATGGAAAACGACCATTTCTACAACAAGACCATCGTCATCCCTGACCTGAAAATGGTTTGGAACGACCAACTGCACGCTTTTATTTCGGCCGGTAAGATTGGCATCGGCAACTTTGGCAAGCATGTCGTCAACAAATATGTGGATGGCTATGTGGTGTTCGACCGCCGTTTGGGAAACATCACCTATCTCTTCATGGATGACCTGTTCATGACCTACATCAACTACAACTGTGGCGACGGTCAGATGCAGATCCATGCAACATACGGCGACATCAACCAACGGCTGTATGACAAGAAGGAAAAGGCTCGCACGCTTAACAAGAACGGCAAAGTGTTCGAGTATGTCGCCACGCCATACGATGCCCTTCTCGACTTCCTGAACCGACTCCGTTATGCTGGGATAGAGTAATCACAATGTGACAATAACAATGTCATCCCGAGAAAAGAGTGGCCACAATGTGACAAATAACAATGTCATACCGAGCCTGAAGGGCGAGTGTATCTATTGTTATTTGTCACATTGGAAAAAAAACTTGCTTATGCAAAGGCTCGCCAACGAATAGATACGCTCCTTCGTCGGTATGACATTCGTTGGCAAGCCTTGAGTGAACACAATGGGACAAATAACAATGTCGTTCCGACCGAAGGGAGAGAATCTATTGTTATTTGCCCCATTGAAAAAAAGTCTGCTTATGCAAAGGCTCGCCAACGAATAGATACACTCCTTCGTCGGTATGACATTCGCCGGCAAGCCTTTGCTATCGGGCGAATAGATACACTCCTTCGTCGGTATGACATTCGCTGGCAAGCCTTTGCTATCGGGCGAATAGATACACTCCTTCGCGGTATGACATTCACCGGCAAGCCTTGAGTGAACACAATGGACAAATAACAATGTCATTCCGACCGAAGGGAGAGAATCTATTGTTATTTGCCCCATTGAAAAAAAATCTGCTTATGCAAAGGCTCGCCAACGAATAGATACACTCCTTCGTCGGTATGATATTCGCCGGCAAACCTTTGTTGCAGGGCGAATGAATTATGGACATTTTCCAATTAATGAAATAATTTTCTGCAAAATGTCTTTGATATTCCAAATATTTGTATTTTTACAAGTTCAAAAAGTGAAGATTAATAAATACCTATCTATATGAAATTCATTGTATCAAGTTTAAAGTTATTGAAGAGTTTGCAAGCTCTGAGTGGTGTCATCGGTTCAAAGAACACTCTCCCTATTTTGGATGATTTCTTGTTCCAACTCACCGAAAACGAATTGAAAATTACGACTTCCGACCTCGATGTCACAATGTCGGTGAAGCTGGTTCCCGACATGGTGGAAGGTGTTGGCGAGGTGACTATCCCAGCCCGTCTGCTGCTTGAAATCATGAAGAATTTCCCAGATGTGCCGATTACGGTTGCCGTTGACAACAACACTCTCGGCATCGAACTGATTGCCGGTGAAGGCCGTTATAAGTTGGTCGGTCACAAGAGCGACGAGTTCCCACAACTCCCGACGATGACTGAAACCGTTGCTTTCGAGATTCCTGCGAATGTGCTTTCGGCTGGTTTCGAGAAGACCGTTTTTGCGACCGGATCGGAAGAAATCCGTCCAGTAATGTCGGGCGTGCTCGTCGAGATGGGTCCTGATTTCCTTTCCTTCGTTGCTACCGATGCTCACAAGTTGGTCCGCTATCGCCGTTCCGACATCAAGACCGAAACGCCTGCATCGTTCATCATGCCCAAGAAGCCAATCAACCAGCTGAAGGGTATCATTAGCGGTATGGCCGACGAGATGGTGAAGGTGGAATTCAACAAGACCAATGCTTCGTTTGTGTTTGGCGACTACGTTTTGGTCTGCCGCCTCATCGAAGGCCGTTATCCAAACTACGATGCAGTCATCCCGAAGGTCAATCCTAACCAATTGGTCATCGACCGTCAGTCGTTCCTCTCGGCTATCCGCCGTGTGGCTGTATTCTCAAGCAAGGCTACCCATCAGGTGCGCTTCAAGATTGCTGGCCAGAACATCATGCTCACTGCCGAAGACCTTGATTTCGCCAACGAAGCCAAGGAACGCCTCACATGCTCCTACACTGGCGAGGACATGGAAATCGGTTTCAACTCACGTTTCTTCCAAGAAATGCTGGGCAATACCAACGCACAGGAAGTGAAACTCGAAATGTCAGCCCCCAACCGTGCCGGCATCCTCACTCCAGTTGAAAACGAGAACGAATCGGAAGACTTGCTCATGCTTCTGATGCCTGTGATGCTGAACTAGGATACCTTATATCCTTATACATTACAAGTGCCTGGTTTTTATCAGGCACTTTTTTTGTTTGGACAATTAGGCATTCTGTGAGATAATAAACTCTCTGTGACCTCGAAAAGATTGAACTTCACTTGGCCCTGCATAAGCGTAGGGCAGCACTCAGGTAGGCCATGCTGTACATCCATGCAGAATCGTAAACAAACTTTACGCCAATTGTAAGGTTTCTTTACATATTAGTTACGGCTCAATTCTGCAAAATATTGATTATTAGAATATTATTATATATGGCATGACTTGTGCTAATCACATGCTATATATAATTAATTATGGATAAATTGAAAATACTGGTTTTGGGTTGTGCGCTTTTGGCGGGTACCGCCCTTGAAGCGCAGACCGTTCGGAAAATGACCTTGAAAGACTGCATGGAATATGCCATCAGCAATTCGACGCAGATGCGCCTACAGCAAGCCGACCGCGATGACGAACGCATTGCCCGCCGCGATGCCATTCTAAGTGCCTTTACGCCAAGCATCCAGGGCAGCACCTACGCCTATAATTATTATGGTAGAAACATTGACCCTGAGACGAATACGTTTGTCAATACGACTTCTTTCAACAATGGCTATTCCTTGTCGGGTGGCATTATGTTGTTCAATGGTTTTCAGGCAATTAACAATCTGAAAATCAGCAAGACAATGATGGAAATGGGCTTGAGTAAGGACCAGCAGGCCAAGGACGGCATTTGCCTGACCACGATGGAGGCTTTTTATAATGCCGTTTATTATGCTGAAATGGTGAAGACTATGCAGATTCAGGTTGAGGCTGCAGAAAAGTCGTTGGCGTTGGCGCAAAAGCAGGAAAGTCTGGGTCAGAAAGGCCATGCCGATGTGGTGCAAATGGAAGCGGATTTGGCCGACCGCCGTTTTCAACTCATTGATATGCAGAATCTTTACAATGATGCAATGATTAGCCTGAAAGATGTCATGTTTTGGCCTGTCGATGAGGATTTTGAAATTGATTGCGCAGTTGAAGATGAACGGATTTTGGAATTGGATGATGACAATCCAAACTCCATAATCAGTTTTGCGAAGGCATCGAATGTTGATGCCTTGATTGCAAAAGGCACAATGGACAGAAGCAAGTTGGAATGGCGAACCGCCAAGTGGCAGTTGTTGCCATCTTTGAGTCTAAATGGTGGATGGTCAACGAGTTATTACACCTATCCGAACCAACTGGATTATGTTTCCACACCGTTTTTCAATCAGTTGCGCAACAACAGCGGCGAATACCTGCAAGTTTCGCTGAACATCCCGATTTTCGACCGTTTGTCGGCTCATTCCAATATTGCAAGGCGGAAAAATGAATTTCGTCGCGCCGAAGCAGAATACAATCAGACGATGAAAAACATTGAAAATGAGGTATATCGTGCCATTCAGGATAAGAACGGTGCTTGGGCTGCCTTGCTTCAGGCAGAACAGTTGGAAAAAGTTCAGGAAGAGGCTTTTGCGCTGAATGCCAAGCGTTTGGAACAAGGTCTGATTTCATCTATAGAATATCAAACGGCATCGGCGAAATATCTTGAAGCCAAAGCAAACCGACTTTACGCCTTGTTGAAATATTATATGAAATGCAGCGTTGTAAAGTATTATAAGGGAGTGAGTTATGTGGAACAATTTTGAAAGTGGAAAGTTCTGAAGTGGAAAGTGGAAAGTTCTGAAGTGGAGAGTGGAGAGTTCTGAAGTGGAGAGTGGAAAGTTTTGAAGTGGAGAGTGGAAAGTTTTGAAGTGGAAAACGAAAAGATGAAAGGTTATCTCATAGTCTCAACATCCCCAAGTCTATATGTCAAACAGTCTAAAAGTCAAAATGTCTCCAAGTCTAAATGTCCCTTAGTCCCTAAGTCTAAATGTCAAACAGTCTAAAAAGTCAAAAAAATGGATAGAGAAATTGAACCCAAAAAGGGATTGCAAGTTGTTTTCAGCAAAAAGGCTTTGCCGTGGTGGATTGGCGGAGTCGTGGCGGCTTTCGTGATTTACCTCATTGCGTGTCCTGATGTGAAGACCTTGCGCGTGAATGCCGAGACGATTACGGTCAACACGGTGAAATTCGGCGAGTTTAACGATTACATCCGTGTCAGCGGACAGGTGCAGCCTATGACGACCATTCAGTTGAGTCCGCAGGAAGGTGGTCTTGTCGAGCAAATCGTGATGGAGGAAGGCAGCCATGTCAATCAAGGTGATGTCATCGTTGTGTTGAGCAATGAAAACCTTGACTTGCAGATTCTTAACTCTGAAGCGGAATTGGCTGAAAAGGAAAACATCTTGCGCAACACCTTGATTTCGATGGAGCAGCAGAAACTCAGTCTTCAGCAGGAAAGGCTACAGCTGAATGTAGATGTGCGTCGTGCCAAACGCGATTACGACAGCAAGAAAGCGCTTTACAACGACCAACTCATTGCAAAAGAGGATTTTCTGCAAGCCGAAGAAGATTATCAGTTGGCTTTGGACAAACTGGAATTGGTGAAAAACCGTGCGCGACAGGACAGTCTTTACCGCAGCGTGGAAATCGAGCAGATGAACGAAAGCCTTGCCAATATGCGCATCAATATGCAGATGATCCGTAAGCGCAAGGACAACCTGAGCATCAAGGCACCGATTGACGGCGAATTGGGCTTGTTGGATGTCGTTTTGGGACAATCGGTCGGCGCGGGAACGAAAATCGGACAAATCAACAATCTGGAAAGCTACAAGATTGAGGCACAAATAGATGAACATTACATCGACCGTGTGATGACAGGCCTTTCCGCCACTTTCGAACGTCAAGGCGAGACCTTCGATGCCTTGTTGCGCAAGGTTTATCCTGAGGTTCGTGATGGCAAATTCAAGGCCGATTTCAAGTTCAATGGCGAGCAACCCGAAAACATCCGTTCCGGTCAGACCTATTACCTTAATCTTCAGTTGGGTCAGCCGACGGAAGGCATTATCATTCCGCGCGGTTCGTTCTACCAGAAGACCGGCGGCAAATGGATTTATGTGGTTTCGGACGATGGCACCAAGGCGACGAAACGCGAAATCCGCATCGGGCGGCAAAATCCGCAATATTACGAAGTGTTGGAAGGCCTCAGCGAAGGCGAAAAAGTCATCGTTTCGGGCTACGACAATTTTGGGGAAAATGATGTGCTGATAATGAATTAGGTCACGAGGTCACGGGATCACGAGGTCACGGGATCGCGAGAGCACGAGAACCGCAAACATCCCGCAATTTCGCGACCCCGAAGCCCCGAAGCCTCGAAATCAAACAAATAAACAATTAAACAACAAACAAATAAACAACATTCATCATGCGTTCATTCATCAGATTCATTAGCCGAAACAAGCTCTACAGCGCCATCGAAGCGGTGGGCTTGAGCGTTTCGTTGGCTTTCCTCATCATCATTTTCTGCAATGTGATGGAACAGATGGGCATTCCGCGCGAGAATCCCGACTACAAAAACATCTATGCTTTGGGCAGGGACGAAAGTCTTTCCATCAGTTACGGGACGAAAGACGCTTTGGAAGACAAGATTCCAGAGATTGAAAAAATAAGCCGTTTTGCATCGCTGCAAAATTTGTTCATCGAAGCCAAAGACTTGAAAATCAGGGAAAACATTTTAGCTTGCGACCGCGAGTATTTCGACTTATTTCCTGTCAAATTCATCAGTGGCGAGGCCGATATGATTGATAACGACGGCTGCGCTTTCGTTTCGCAAAAACTGGCAAACAGCATCGATACGGAAGAAATCGTCGGCACAAAGCTGATGGTCGCTGATCAGGAATATGTCATTGCGGGCGTGATTTCGGATTTCCAAAACACTTTGCTGCCCGATGCCGATGTGGCGGTCGAAATATCCAAATTCAATGTGATGAAAGATGAAATCGACAATCCTTACAACTATTTTGGCCGCACTTTCACTTTTGCGAAAATCAGTCCGAATGTCGATTTGGAAGATGTGAAAAACAAGATTGATGCCGCTTACGAAATGAGATATGGATCGTTTCATTCCACAATGTTTGAGGAAGCGACACTTGTCCGTTTGGACGATGTGTATTTCTCAAACCATCATGCATACGGATTGCGCAAAGGCGATAAATCAATGATGAACAACCTGCTGGCTGTCGGGTTACTGCTTTTGGTTTCGGCTATCATCAACTACATCAATCTGACTGTCGCACTCACGGGGAAGCGTTCAAAGGAAATGGCTTCGCGGCGTCTGGTCGGGGCGCAGAAAACTGACATTATCGGGAAATATCTTGTCGAGTCGTTTGCGTTTACATTCGTGTGTTTCCTCATCGGTTTGGGACTCGCTTACCTGATTTTGCCCTTGATTAACCAATTGTTAGATGCATCGTTACCAATCCGCATTTCATTGTCGTTCAAATATTTATGCAGCTATCTGTTGATAATTTCCATAGTTTCTTTTTTGGCTGGCATTATGCCCGCATTGCTCATTTCGAAAGCGCGTCCGATTGATGTCGTGAAGGGACAAATCAGGCTGCACAACAAGATGATCGCTTCGAAAGTGTTCATCGTCATTCAGAATGCAATGACTATCGTACTGATTTCGTTGGTGTTGACCATGGAATTGCAGATGCGCCACCTGCAAAACAAAGATGTGGGTTGCCGCACTCATGATTTGTATTTCTTGGACGCCAGTTTCACGCTCAATCTTTCGCATTTGGAGGCTTTGGCCAACGACTTGCAGGCTTTACCTTGCGTTTCGCGTTTCGGAACAACAATGGGCGTTCCGACTGATATTCCGAATATCACATATTGCGGTCGTTTGAATGACAAAGATAAATATGTAGCATTAATGACTTGTGATTCAGTTGCTTTAGACATGCTTGAGATACCAATTTTGAATACCTTCGGCGAGAAAAAAAGCAATAGCTGTTATATGACGGAAAGCACGGTTGCGGAATTTACAGGTTTGCCCAAAGGCGAAATCAATGTGGATTCGATTATGAAATGGCAGCAACACAATTTCAGAAAAGAGATTTGCGGTGTTGTCGGCGATTTTATGATTAAGAATGTCTTGTGCAAGGAGAGCTTCGGAATGGTTGTCCTTGCTGACTATAATTATAATAGTGGTTTCCTTATGGAAATAAAAGGCGACCACAAGGAAGCGAAGGAAGCTATTAATGCATTGTATAAGAAGTATATAGAAGAAGCGCAAGGGGTGTATATTGGCCCTGCTTGCAATGGTTTCCTTGACGACATCGTAATCCAATGTTTGGAAAAACCGCGTCGGGAAATGCGCCTGATGGAACTTTTCATGCTCATTTCGGTCATTCTTTCCTTGCTGGGTTTGGTGGCCATGAGTACGCATTTCGCGTCGGAGCGTGAAAAGACCATTGCCATCCGCAAGATTTTCGGTGGCACAATGGAAAGCGAAGTCCGCAAAAACCTGCGCGATTACGTTATCATCATTTTGATTGCCAACGTGATAGCCATTCCGATTGGCGAATGGCTTTGCGGAAAATATCTGGAAGATTTCGCCTACAGAATCGACCTTCATCCTTGGATATTCATCGTTACCGTCTTGATTTCCTTTGCGATAGCCATTGGCTCGGTGTTGTGGCAAATCGTCTCGGTGGCGAAGGTCAATCCAGCGGAGGCGTTAAAGAAGGAGTAGAGAGCTAAGTTTTAAATCAATAATAAGTGTCTTTTATGTCAAGAATTAAAGAATTTGAGAATTTTATGGACGCAAACCTACTTGAAGTTGGTGCTTCGCACAAGAAAGAGAGAATTGTGCAATTGTCCGAATTTGGCTCTCAAATTCCAATGTGCGCTTGCGCACGGAACTTCAGTAGCACGCTGTCCGATTTCTTTAATTCTCAAATTCTTGAAAAAGAAAATAATAACTCAAATAAATAAACAACAAAACAATTCAACATCATGATTAACGTATCAAATTTAAGCAAGATCTTCCGCACGGAAGAAATCGAAACGACAGCCTTGAACGGCGTATCATTTGAAATCAAAGACGGCGAGTTTGTCGCCATCATGGGGCCTTCGGGCTGCGGCAAATCAACGCTGCTCAACATCCTCGGCCTTTTGGACAACCCGACGGAAGGCTCTTACGAACTTTTAGGCGAGGAAGTCGGAAAACTCAAGGAAAAGGACCGCACCAAGTTCCGCAAGGGCAACATCGGTTTCGTGTTCCAGAGTTTCAACCTGATTGACGAACTCGATGTGTATGAGAACATTGAACTGCCTTTGCGTTACATGAACATCGGCGCCACCGAGCGCAAGGAAAGGGTGGCCGAAATGATGAAACGCATGAGCATCACGCACCGCGCCAAGCATTTCCCGCAGCAGCTCTCGGGCGGTCAGCAGCAGCGCGTGGCCATTGCCCGTGCCTGTGTCAGCAACCCGAAACTGATTCTTGCCGACGAACCTACGGGTAACCTCGACTCGAAAAACGGCAGGGAGGTGATGAACCTGCTGAAAGAACTGAACGGCGAAGGCACCACCATCGTCATGGTGACGCACTCGCAGAAGGATGCCGCCATCGCCGACCGCATCATCAACCTGTTCGATGGACAGATTGTGAAGGATGAGGTTGATTTGCTGTGATTTTGACCAATAAAATAACCCTTATGATTATCAAGAATTTCATAACGACATTGAAACGTTTCACGGCCTCATCGGTGTTGAATGTCATCGGGTTGGCGGTGGCGTTTGCTACGGCGTATCTCATCCTCGTTCAGGTGCGCCACGATTTCACTTTCAACAAATCCGTCCCTGATGGCGAGCGTGTCTTTTATTTGGAAATGGACGGCTCTATGGCCGGGATGGGGAAGTTCCAGTCAAGGCTGCCACGACCGTTAGGCAATTCCATTTGCAATGACAATCCGACCGTTGAGGACTTCGGCGTGATACCGGCAGGCATCTCCGAACTGATTTCGGGTTTTGGCACTGATGCCATTCTCGTTCATAACGCCGAAACAGATTCGTATGATAAGGTTAAAATTAAGGTTTTGGGATGGGGTGTAACATGTAAAGCCGCCGAAATACTTGGTGTTCAGCTCGTTAAAGGCGATTTGTCTAAAGCGACTGAGGCTTTCGTCATCACGGAGTCGGCGGCAAAGCGTCTCGGCTTGGATGTCGGCGATGTCTTTTGTTTTGGCGACGAATGGGGCAAAGGTCAGAATTCAATCACTGCCATAGTGACCGACTTTCCGAAAAACAGCGACTGGGAGGATATTGAGTTGTTTCATGATATTGGCGAACAGAGCATTGACAGCCAGAGCGAATGGAGCTTCAATCATCTCGTCAAACTGCATTCCGCCGATGATGTGCAGCAGTTTTTGGAAGTCGCAAAGATGAGGGCAAGGGAATATTTTCTTGATAGTGATATGGACATTCCTGATGATATTCAAAGGCAAACGGAAGGTATGATAAATAGCGTCAGGCTGATTTCCATTTACGACACCTATTTCGCCAACGAGAGCACGACTGGGCACAAAGGCAGCAAGTCAACGGCAACCGCGCTTTTGATGATTGCTATCTTGATGATTGTCATTGCCTTCATCAACTTCGTCAATTTTTTTATGGCTATGGTGCCGCAGCGCGTCCGTGGCGTGAATACGCATCGTGTTTATGGCTGCTCGGTGGTCAAAATGAGGCTGAATTTCATTTTCGAGGCCGTCGGTCTGGTGCTCATCGGATTGATTTTCGCCGCATTGATTGTGCTTTCGCTAAAGAGTTCATTCATAGCTAATTACATTTCCACTTCCATTGCGCTTGCCGATAATTTTGTGATTATCGCCGCCGTCGTTGGTGTAGGTTTGCTTTTTGCCGTCGTCGCGAGCCTTTATCCAGCGCATTACATCACGTCGTTTCCTTTGGCTCTGACTTCAAAAGGCGGTTTCGGCGCATCGAAATCAGGTCAACGTTTGCGCATGACTTTGGTCGGTGTGCAGTTCGTTATTTCTATTGCGCTGATAATCAGTGCGTCGTTTGTTAAGTTGCAGCACGACTATATGATGGGCTACGATATGGGGTTTGATAAAGAGCAACTGCTGACTGGAGAAATGCCGATTACAATGGTCGGCAGTTTCGATGACAGGGAGACTTTTGCTTCAGAATTGAAAAAGAATCCGCAGATTGTCGATGTCACCTTTGCAAATGGAAGCCTGATTGCCGAACAACGTATGAGTTGGGGACTTTGGTTTCATGAAAAATCCATCAGCTTCCAATGCTATCCTGTCGCTTATAACTTCTTGGATTTTATGAAGATAGAGATGGCTGAAGGCTCCTATTTTTCCAAAGCCGATGAACTCGATACGATGGGCGTTTTCATCTTCAATGAAAAGGCGAGGGAACAATACGAAATGACTTTGGAAGACAAAGTTGGAGGACATAATGGCGAAACACGCATTGCCGGATTTTGCAAGAACTTCAATTTCAAGCCTTTGCAATACGAAACGGAACCATTTGCCTTCTATGTTTTCGGCCCAAATTCGTGGAATGTGCTATCGCATGTCTATATCCGCACCGCATCAAATGCCAATATCAAGGAAGTTATTGATTATGTGAAAGATAAAATTGTCGAAATGTCGCCGAATATCAATCACGAAGGCCTTGATATAGATTTCTTCGACAAGGAATTGGGCCGTCAATATAGACAAGAACAGAAACTTGCCACTTTGGTGACGGTCTTCTCCCTGATTTCCATTCTCATTTCGTTGATTGGCGTGTTTGGCTTGGTGCTTTTCGAGACACAATACCGCCGCAAGGAAATCGGTTTGCGCCGTGTGCAAGGTGCCAGCATCAAGGACATCTTGCTCTTGTTCAACCGCAAATTCATCTATATCGTCTTGATTTGCTTTGCGATAGCCGTCCCGATTGCCTATTTCGTCATCAGACGCTATTTTGAAGGCTTCGCCTATCACACGCGCCTGTATTGTTGGGTTTTCGTCATGGCGTTGTTGGTGGTTTTGGCCATTACGCTGGCCGTCGTCACCTTGCGTTCGCTGCGAGCCGCGACGGAAAATCCAGTGAAATCGATTCGGACGGAATAACTGTAGAGACGTTGCGTGCAACGTCTCTATTTTGAGAAAATTTTCAATCAAAGAGACGTAGCACGCTACGTCTCTACGGATGGGGAAAACGATGCCAAGTGCCACAACGAAAATCGGCCAAGTGCCACAACAAAAATTGGCCAAGTGCCATAACAAAATATTGTTAAATATTTGATAATTAAAATAATTAGTGTAATTTTGCAGCCGAATAAAAATCGATGAAAAATGATTGCGTATAGACGGCGAATTGCAGATGTTTTGCTAAGTGAAAAATTAGAGGCGATGGGAGCAGTTTTGATAGAAGGTCCAAAGTATTGCGGCAAGACGACTACGGCTCTTCAACAGGCAAAAAGCGTGTTGTTCATGGCCGACCCAGAGAAAAAAGAGCAGAACATTACACTTGTTACCACAAATATCAGCAAACTGTTGAGTGGTGACGCACCAAGGCTGATTGACGAATGGCAGATTGCGCCGAAATTATGGGATGCAGTCCGCTTTGAGGTTGATAAACGTGGCGAAGATGGGCAATTCATTTTGACGGGTTCGGCAGTTCCGCCGTCAAATGACGACATTTTCCATACGGGAACGGGACGCTTTTCATGGCTTACCATGCGCACGATGAGTCTTTGGGAATCAGGCGATTCGAGTGGCGATGTGAGCCTTGCCGCGCTCTTTAAAAATCCATCGTCAATCGACGGCGCTTCTTCTGTAGACATCAACCGGCTTGCTTTCTTGATTTGCCGAGGCGGATGGCCGCAAGCCACTCAGAAAAAGAGCGTTAAGGCTGCGCTGATGCAAGCAAAGGAATATTATAAGGCGGTTACACGTTCCGACATTTCGCGTGTCGATGGCGTTGCGCGTGATCCGCAACGCGCCGAGCGGCTGATGAAATCGTATGCACGGCTTCAGGGTGCGCAAGCTCCTGTCGGAACTATTTTGGCCGACATGAAGGTGAATGATGAAGATACATTGAATGAGAATACTATCTATTCGTATATCAACGCTTTAAAGAAAATCTTCGTGATTGAAGATGTCCCTGCATGGAATCCGAATCTGCGTTCAAAAACGGCAATACGCACAAGCGACACACGCTATTTCACCGACCCTTCCATTGCAACGGCATCTTTGGGTCTTGGCCCGGAAGACTTGTTGGATGATTTGGAAACCATGGGACTTATGTTTGAAACAATGTGTATCAGGGATTTGCGTGTTTATGCCGATGCTATTGATGGAACTGTCTATCATTATCGCGACAAGTCAGGGCTGGAGTGCGACGCCGTCATTCATAAGAGAAACGGAACATACGGATTGGTTGAAATTAAACTTGGCGGTGATGCAAACATCAGCGAAGGAGCAAAGAATCTGCTACGGCTATCTGAAAAAATTGACACGGAACGCATGAAAAAGCCGAGTTTTCTAATGATTCTCACTGGTGTCGGCGATTATGCCTACCGCAGAACTGATGGCGTTTTGGTCGTCCCGATAGGGTGTTTGAAAGATTAGGATTTCTCTACAGATGGGGAAAAATGCGATGCCAACTGCCATAACGAAAATCGGCCAACTGTCATAACGAAAATCGGCCAAGTGCCACAATGAAATTGCATTAAATAGCAGATTGTCAATAATATAATTGTAAATAAAATGCGATGAATTTTATCTGTAAATTACACATATTTTTAATGGCAAACAGACCTAAAAATCATAGGATTTGCGTGTGTCACAGCAAAAACTTACGTGTAATTGCGCAGCAAAAACTTACGTGTAATTGCGCAGCAAAAAAATTAGTGTAATTTTGCAGCGTATTATAAATGAAACACTATGGCAACACCAGCAGAAAAACTCGCACAGTCATTGTCGGTTTTGAGACAATTGCAGCAGGACAAAAAGACTTTCGTCGTCCGTTCTGCCGACATTTCCCGCACGCATCTTGAACGGCTTGAGGAAAATGGTTTCCTTACAAAAGTCATCAATGGATGGTACATTGCCTCTAATCCGTCGTCAAAAACAGGTGACACGACTGATTGGTACATATCATATTGGGATTTTGTGTCGACATATACACGCGAAAAGTTAGGTGAAGACTGGAGTCTTTCCGTTGAGTCTTCTTTGGATGTTTCGACAGGCGATTGGACTGTTTCGCCGCAAGTGATAGTGCGCTCGCCGAAATGCCAGAATACGCTTGTCAATCTGCTTTTCGGATGCAGTATTTTTTTCCTGAAAGCGGATTGCGCCTCAATGCCGGTCAAGGAATCGCGCTACGGTTTGAATGTGTATGGTATTCCCGAAGCGCTTGTGATGGCTTCTCCCGCTTTTTTCCAGAATGACACTATTACGGCAAGGACGGCATTGGCCACCATCCGCGATGCTTCTGATGTCTTGCCGTTTCTTTTGGACAAAGGCCGTTCGTCGAAGGCAGGACGCCTGATAGGAGCATTCAATAATGTGCAAATGCCGATGGTTGCTAACGAAATCAAGACAACTATGGAAAAGTTGGGCTATGTGGTGCGCGAGGAAGACCCTTTTGCAGAAAAGATTGATTTTGTGCGTGATGTGTCGCCATACGCCACTCGTATCAGGCTGATGTGGCAAAATATGAGAAGCGATGTCTTATCTGTAAAACCAAAGGTTACTGTATTAATGGATGCGAAATCCTATTTGCTTGATGTTGATGAAAGATACAAGCAGGATGCCTATCATTCCCTCTCTATCGAAGGCTACAAAGTGACCGAAGAACTGATTGAAAAAGTCAGGACGGGGCAATGGAATCCGGAGAAAAACGAATCAGACAAAGAGGATAAAAACGCTCTTGCGGCAAGGGGCTATTGGCAAGCGTTTCAGGAAGTCAGAAAAAGCATTAAACGGATTCTTGAAGGGAAAAATGCAGGCGAAACTGTGGCGGAAGACCATAGGAACTGGTATCGTGAAATGTTTGCACCTTGCGTTATGGCTGGCATCATCAAACCTACTGACCTTGCTGGCTATCGCTCTGGACAAGTATATATTAAGAATTCCATGCACACGCCATTAAATCCAGAAGCCGTGAGAGATGCCATGCCAGTTTTGTTTGACTTGCTGAAAACCGAAACGGATGCCTGGGTACGGGCTGTGTTGGGGCATTTCATGTTCACGTTCATTCACCCTTATATGGACGGCAACGGGCGTATGGGGCGTTTCCTGATGAATGTCATGCTGGCTTCGGGTGGCTACCGATGGACAATAGTTCCGCAAAATGTCAGAAGTGAATATATGACATCGTTGGAAAAAGCAAGTGTTAAAGGTGACATCGGCGATTTTGCGGCTTTATTGGCTAAACTTGTAAATGAATGAATCTGAATAAATTAGTTGCTTATGAACAAAGGCAAAATCTTAGTAGTCGATGATAATCAGGGCATTCGCGCTGCGCTGAAACTGTTGCTGCCGCCGCATTTCGGGCAGGTGAAAATCATTGCTTCGCCCGCGACTTTGGTTTCCGAAATGGAGACCTTCAAGCCCGATGTGGTGTTGCTCGACATGAATTTCTACACCGACATCAACACGGGCAACGAGGGCCTTTTCTGGACGACGGAAATCAAGCGCATGGCACCGCAAACCGAAGTGGTGCTGTTTACGGCCTATGCCGACATTGCCTTGGCTGTGGAGGGAATGCGTCGCGGCGCTTTCGATTTCATCGTGAAGCCCTGGGAAAACGAAAAGCTGCTTGCCACCTTGAACAATGCCTGCCAAAAAGCTTGCAAGGCATTTTCAAAAAGCAGGGAGTCAGATAATAAGGTCGAAATGTTTTGGGGCGAAAGTCAGGCCATGCAAACCATCCGTCATCATGTCGGCAAGATTGCGCCAACCGATGCAACGGTCTTGATTACAGGCGAAAATGGCACGGGAAAGGATGTCTTGGCTAATGAAATCCATCGCTTGAGCAAAAGAAGCAACCGCCAGATGGTTTGTGTCGATGCCGGAGCCATCACAGAGACTTTGTTTGAAAGCGAACTCTTCGGTCATGTCAAAGGCGCATTCACCGATGCCCATGCCGACCATATCGGCAAGTTTGAGCAAGCCAACGGCGGCACGCTTTTCCTCGACGAAATCGGAAACATTCCGCTGCATCTTCAGGCTAAGCTTTTGCGTGCCATACAAAACAGAAGCATTACGAAAGTCGGTGATAATAAGTCAGTTCCGATTGACATCCGTCTGATTTGTGCCACCAATATGAACCTTGAAAAAATGGTCAGGGAAGGCCATTTCCGCGAAGATTTGTATTATCGCCTCAACACCATGCGGCTGTATCTGCCGCCGCTTCGTGAACGCAAAAGCGATATTTTGCCCTTGGCGGAAATCTTTATTAGGCAATTCAACGGAAAATACCATCGTAACATCGAAGGCTTGAGCGAATCGGGTAGGGAAGTGCTTGAAAACCAGCAGTGGAGCGGCAATATCCGTGAGTTGCAGAACTGCGTCGAAAAAGCGGTTATCCTTGCCGAAAACGCTTTGCTCACACCGAATGATCTGCAAATCAAAACGGTTTCAAGGCCTGTCGAAATGTGTCCTCAAACCTTGGAAGAGATGGAGGAAAAAGCCATCCGTGAGGCTATGGAAAGACACAGCGGCAATTTGACTTTGGTGGCGAAATCGCTGAATATCAGCCGCCCGACCTTATACAGCAAACTCAAAAAATACGGCATCTGATGCGCATCTGGATTGTGATATTGATTGTTTTCGCAAGCATCGCCGTGACCGCCATCGTAACGGCCATCATCGTGCGCCGCAAAGACCGAAATAAGGTGGCGTATATGCTTGATGCCTTTGAGGACGATGAGATGAATTTCCGCTTTCAGGAAAATGGAAAATTCAATACTACGCTGAACCGAATGCGCTGGATATTAGAGCGTAACCGCCAGCGCGACGAGCAGCAATCGTGGATAAAACTCATCCGTGTCCTGACGCACGAAATCATGAATACGGTCAGCCCGATAGCCTCCTTGAGCGAGGCCATGAGCCGCTCGGTTGAGCATCCCGAAGAAGCGCAATTGGATGTGAAAACAGGTTTGAAAACAATTTCATCTTCGTCGAAAGATTTGATTCGGTTCGTTGAGTCATATCGTGCCTTGGCGGGTGTGGCGCGCCCCATCAAGAAAGCCATCATGCTTTCGGAATTGATGGAGAAAGTCATCAACTTGACTTCGGAACAATGCGCTGCTGCCAATGCAAAATGCACTTATACAGCACTTTCAGATGACATTATCCTTTATGCAGACGAAAGCCAGTTGTTGCAAATCATGGTCAACCTGATAAAAAACGCTGTGCAAGCTGAGGCGTGCCGAATTGAAATTGAAGCGTGCATCAATGCCGATGAGCAGGTGCGTATCGTGGTCAGTAACAACGGCAAAGCCATTAGCCGAGAAAGTCAGGAACAGATTTTCGTGCCTTTCTTCACTACCAAACCAAATGGTTCGGGCATCGGCCTCAGCATTTCGCGCCAAATCATGAACCTTCACAACGGCTCCATCGATTTGTTGGAAAGCACACCGGAAAAGACCGTGTTCGAACTGGTGTTTCGGTGATGAGGTTTTTTGTGTCAAAAACCATGAGCTACATGGTGATGTTACCAAAAAAGCCCGCCAAACAAACTTCGGCGGGCTTCATTATTAGTGAATTTTATCAGTCTTACAGTTTCGGGCCAGCGGCGACCAATGCCTTGCCAGCTTCGTTGGTGGTGTATTTCTCAAAGTTCTTGATGAAGCGGCCTGCGAGGTCTTTTGCCTTTTCTTCCCAAACGCTTGGGTCGGCGTAGG
>CALBNP010000195.1 GCA_937896505.1 uncultured Bacteroidales bacterium
AATCAATAATATGTACAACTTTTTATCCATTTATTTTGATGACTTTTCTATTCTTTTTAATTCCGCCAACGGGTATTAGTTTCTCTATTCATAATGGGAAAAGCCAAATTAAGAACGGATGGAATAATAGGGGCAATGTTACCTGTCCGTGTTGTGGAAGTGTTACAAGTGTTGCACAAGCCAAAGAGCAATCTCTCATTAACCATTTGAATCCTATTCATATTGCTACCATATACGAAACAGATGAGGGGAAACGGTATGGCTTGCCTACAGAACACCAAAAGGACATTATTAATCGAGTTTTGGAAAATGTTGAGCCGCCTACGGAAATGATGCAAAGAAATTCTAATGGAGGAGATACTTTTCCTTGGGGCTTTAAGCGTTGGGGTGATTTGTTCTCAGATCGCCAACTGTATATGTTGCAACATTTTCAAGACAATTTGCTTCAGGTAGTAAAGGTTTTCCCCGATAAAGATTATGGAAAGATTGTGGCTACATATTTGGCACTTTGGTTTGATAGGATTGCACTTATTAATACCAGCTTCGGCCGTTGGAATGTTGCAGGTGAAAAAATTGAGCATCCATATAGTAGACAAGCCATTGCTATGATTTCAGACTATCCAGAATCGAATCCATTCTGTTCAAGTTCGGGGAGCGCGCTAAATATGCTTGACTGGATTCTGAGATATTTGAATTCAGAAAGTGACATTCCTTTTATGGCAAATTTTGCCAATGCATCAAGTGGAGAAAAGAATCAGTTTGAATCCAAGGAAATTACTGCTACAGTGACAGACCCACCTTATTATGATGCCATAGCGTATGGAGATATTTCGGATTTCTTTTATGTGTGGATGAAAAGGACTTTGGGCGAACTGTATCCTACGAACTTTTCCACGCCACAAACACCCAAAGGAGAAGAATGTACGGCACTGAAGCACCATCATGATAATGACGAAACCAAGGCGAAACGTCATTTCGAGCGTAAATTGACTGAAATATTCGATGCCATTGAAATGCAGACATCGGATTTGGTGAGTATCATGTTTGCACATCAAAGTACCGAAGCATGGACAACCCTTTGCAATTCTATTCTTGAAGCAAGAATGAATATCACGGGAAGTTGGCCTATGGATACGGAAATGGCATCAAGATCACTCGCTTTGGCAGGTGCTGCTTTGGAATCGTCCGTTACTGTTTCATGCCGTCCATCGCAACGTGTAGGCTACGGAGAGTTTAAGGAAGTAGAAAAAGCCATTAAGGATAATGTGAAGGAAGAGGTTGAGAAATTGTATGCCTTAGGTTTCCGTGGCGCAGATTTGCTGACGGCCTGTTTCGGTCAAGCCGTTAGTGAATTTGGCAAGTATAAGGTGGTGGAGAAAGCCAATGGAGATACCGTAACCGTGGGCGAACTGCTCGACCTTGCCCGCGATACGGCCTTTAATGCCTTGATTGAAGGTGTGCAAGGTGACGACTTCACCAAGTTCTATTTGGGCTGGCTGCAACTGAACGGAATGGGAGAGACTGAGTTTGACGACGTGACAAAGTTCACGAGAGTAGGACTGCCCATCAACATTCAGGAAGTGTTTGCACACAATCTGCTCATTAAAGAAGAGAGTGGCAACAAACAGCATTTGGCCACGGCAGCTGAGCATTTGGGCGAGGAACATATCACAGGCTGGCGCAAAGACGACCTGCTGATTGAGCAGGCACATCGCGCCATCTTGCTTTATAAGGACGAGAACAGAAACGGCTTGCTGAAGCTGCTGCGCGACATCGAAGCCCAAGACGTGAACGCACCTTTCTGGCGCTTGCTGGCTTCGCTGAAAGAACTGCTGCCTGCCAACGACGACCTGAAGCAGGTGCAAGGCTTGCTGCAGAATGGCGAAGACCTGCGCCGCGCCAGCAAACTGAATGAGAAACCGCAAGAAGTGCAAGGCACTTTGGAACTGTAATTGAAGAATAACTATAAAATCGAGATACAATGAAAAACGAGAAACTCTATAAGGCATTAGGTGTGTTTTTGGACACGATGAGGGTATATGTTGTAAAGACATTGGAAAAGCATTTCCCAGGCAAAGACTGGCAAGAATTGCTTTATGAAAAACTAAGTGCCGAAAGACAACGCAACTGGAACAACAATGCGGAAGAGTTTGCTGACAATGGCACACCATATAACAATTTGATTGACTATGGCAATCTGCCCAGCTTTGCCATCGGCTTCAAGGAACAGATGATTAAGGAGTTTGACGACAAGAAGGATGCCAACCGTTTGATTAACATGCTGCTTGAACTTGCTGATGTGCGCAACGATTGTCAGCATTTTAATGATGTTGACGCAGATGAAGAAGAACGCGCTTTCAGCAACATGAAGATGGTGGCCCGACTTATCAAGGACGAAAAACTTTATCAAGACATTGTGAGCATTGCTGGCAAGAATGAAACACAGCCTGCAAGGGAAAAGAGACCGAGAATAATGGTCGGCTCAATGTCAGCTTCGGCTGTCACGAATGATGATAATCTGATGGCCTGGTTCAACAATGTGGTGCCTCATGAGGACATCAGAAACAGCGTGCTCGATGAAAGCATCTTTGCCGCCAATCTTTGGGAAGTGGCTGCCGGAAAAGCTCCTGCTGTATATCTGAATTCAGCGACTTTCTTTGAAAAGACTTACGTTACCCAAGGCATTAGGGATATTGCATCGCGCGTGGTGGCCGCTATGAATGGAGCAGAAACACAAAACCGCGTGATTTCGTTGAAGACGGGCTTTGGTGGCGGTAAGACGCACTCGCTTATCACTTTGTATCATATTGTGAAAAGTGGCTCGGATTTCGGCAAGATGGACGTCGCCAAGGAATTGTTGAAAGATGGTTTGATGCCTGATTTTGACAATGCTAGAATCGCCGTTTTCACACACGACACCAATGATGTGGCACAGGGCAGGGAAGTTGATGGCATCACTATCAGAACCCTTTGGGGCGAAATAGCCTATCAGTTGGGCGGATTGGAAGCCTACCAAAAGGTAAAGGAGAACGATGAAAAGATGCTGGCACCTACATCGGTAGTCTTCAAACCTGTTTTGGAGGGTGCGACGCCATGTTTGATACTTATTGACGAGCTGGCAAGCTATTGCTTGAGGGCTCATGGAAAGAAGGTCGGGGGGACGACTTTGTATAATGAGACCTTGAGTTTTGTGCAGACGTTGACTGAAGTCGTTTCGGATGTTCCAAGGTGCTCGCTTATCCTTACTTTGCCAGCCAGTGTGACAGAAGTTGGTGATGCCCGCATGGGCGCGGAAATCTTGACCGGATTGCAAAATCGCGTGAGCCGAATTGCCGCCAACATTTCTCCTGTCGATAATGAAGAAATCTATGAGGTTGTCAGAAGACGACTGTTCGAAAGCATCATTGATGAAGAAGTCGTGACAAGCGTTGCTGCGCGATACAAGGACATGTATCACAACAGGAGGACGGATTTGCCTGATGATTGCGACAGGATGGAATACTATAGAAGAATGTTGAAATCCTATCCGTTCCAGCCGGAGCTGATAGATATGTTCAGGCTGCGTTGGGGTAACGACAGCCGTTTCCAACGTACAAGAGGCGTGCTGAGACTTTTGGCCAGCATAGTCCAAGACTTGTGGCGACGCAGAATGAACTTAGTGGGAACACAAACGCTGATTCACACTTCGGATGTCAATTTGGAGAATTTGGGCAATGTGACGGGTACTATCACAGATTTGATGGGCGCCAACTGGGATACCGTGATGCACGCTGATGTGTATGGCTCGGTGAGCACTGCCTTTAAGGTTGATAATGCAGAGGGAGGAAACAACATTGGACAATATAGATTGGTGGAAGGTATTGCCAACACCTTGCTCTTTGCTAGTGTGGGCGACCCGTCGAAGAATGGTCTTTCGATGAAGGAACTGAAGAAGTGTATGCTGAAACCTAATGCTTTTAACCATAATGACATTGATGGTGCGTTGAATAAGTATGAGCAAGTTGCCCAATACATGCACACTTCCACCATTGGCGAGAAACGCTATTGGTTCCAGTCGAAGCCAAACATCAATATCATCATCAACCAGGCAAAGGATGAAGTGAGAGAAGCGGAGGTTGACGCAGAGATAGTGAAGCGTTTGAAGAATTCCTTGAATTTCTTCAATGGCTTGAAGGTGCTGGTCAATCCAAGTTCTGACATTCCAGAGCAAACAAGCCTAACCGCTATCGTGATGGGAC
Source organism: uncultured Bacteroidales bacterium (assembly GCA_937896505.1). Classification (GTDB taxonomy): domain Bacteria; phylum Bacteroidota; class Bacteroidia; order Bacteroidales; family F082; genus Limimorpha. The sequence continues at coordinate 4,239 of CALBNP010000195.1, forward strand.
CAGAATATGCTTCGCCACAAGATTCGGTTATGGAAAATGTGAAGCGGTATGTCGTGGATATTTCGAAAAACAAAGGCAATTCGCCAAGAATTTATAGGAATACCATGTTTTTCCTGACTTGTACCGAAAAAGGCAAGTCGGTATTGGTTGAAAAAGTCAGGAACTATCTTGCATGCCAGAAGGTTCAGGAAAACTATCCGTCGTTGGAAAGAGAACAAAGGGAAGATGTTTCGAAGCGCAAGACAGAAGCTGACAAGGAAAGCATGGATGCTTTGGTACACGCCTACAGCATAGTGTTGAAATACAGCTCTGCATCGGATAGCGTATCACGCTATGACATGAAGAATTATGCATCCGATTTTTCAACCCAGTTGGGCGAAAGCGTGTTAACCGAATTGAAGGAAGAGGGATGGCTGCTGGATTCAATAGGTAGAATAGTGTTGGATAAAAACAAATTGCTGCCAACAGTTGAAAGACCAATAAAGATAAAAGATCTCTACGAAGCTTTCCTGCAATTCGATGATAAACCGATGATTAGCGGCTCAAATGCTATCGTTCAGACGGTGAATAGGTATTGTTCGGATGGATTGTTCAATGTGGCATCGGGACAGGACGGGAAGTATACAAGGGTTTACCACGAAGAGAAAGTTCCTTTTTTGGATGTCTATGCTGAGGATTATTGGCTTGTGGATGAGAGTGTGAAGGTGGAAATGCCAGACCAAGGTGGTAAAGATAAACCCGCTGATGAGCCAGGCAATAAGGTTGGTGAATCTCCAAATGGTTATGTGGGTGATTCGGCAGATAATTCAGCTAATTCTGATGTTAAGGAGTACAAGCGCATTAAAATAAGTGGCAGTGTGGCGAAAGATCAATGGACGCAGCTGATGCAGAGTTTCATCTTGCCATTAAAGGAAAACGGCATACATATTAAGGTGGAGTTTGAAGCACAGACAACAGCCAAGAATCCGCTGAAGAAAAACTCAACGACAGTGAAGAACGTGAAGGAGAGTGCGGCACAGCTGGGATTGAGGTTTGAAGGAGAAGAGTAAACGGATAATAGTTATAATAATGATTTGATGGCTTATGAATTCAATGTCTGATGAAGCATATAATAAATATGAACATGAGCATCCTGCTGTTTCATTGTATAACATTCAATATTATATGTATGAGTGTTTGATGGGCACTTTGTCATATTATGTTTTCGAAAGGTATTTCGAGAAAGAATATGCTAGTTATTACATTGAACCAGAAGCATTAGAAAAGTGTAAACTCTATAGATGCGAACAAGGACCATGCATTCATCGGCATTACCTTAAACCATTGTTGAATGTTGCTTTGGAGATTTACCGTTATAACCATCAAGATGACGGTAATGCTTTTTCGATGAATTTTGGACTTTCAAAAGACTATTTGGAGTCGCATTACAAAGATGTTAGTTTCCTTGAAAATATATCGGAAACACGATGGAACATTTGTGAAGATTTGCATCATTACATTATGGATGATGTGTGTAATGACTCGGATGTCATACGGAATATGGGTCAGTGCTTCAAAAATGTGATTTTGTTAGGCGCACAAAATGTTATCCCTATGAATTATGCGGAAAAAGCTGCATATTGCTTGCAGATGAAAAATCCGCAAATTAAGTGGCGATATTTGTACGAACCTGTAAAAGATTGATTGATGTGTCGGTGTTCATAGCATAGATGGACTACGAATGATGCCTGCCAGATGAGGAGCATTGTGAGAATGATCTATTTCAGCCACTTGCGATACTTAATCCACACGCGGAGCCAGATGCGGGCGATGGAGTCGATGGCATCGGCGAAAATCATCGTGCTGTACTTGTCGAAGTCGTGTCCCCATTCGGTCTGTTCCATGAACTCTTGCATGGTCTGCGTGTTCTCGAAGGTCTCGGGGATGAGGTAGTAGGAGAAGAGGTAAGAGTATTGCGAGACGGCACTCATGTAGTCCCAGGTGTTGCCGTTGTCGCCGCCCCAGCCGTGGACGTATTTCCTCGTGGCCACCTCGTTTTCAACCGCTTGCACGAAAGCCGTAGGCTTGAGTGGCAGGGGATAGCCGTCGGGGTCGTAGAAGAAACGGTTGTTGTCCTTGTCGATCTTGTATGACTTGTTGACCTGGTCTTCCCATTTCTTCTCGATGGCACCGTGGATGCCTTTCTCGTCGGAGAAGGGACGGAAGTCGCAATGCAGGGGCATGTGGCAGTCGGCCACATAGTGGCTCAGGATGAAGAACCGCATGGCGATGTGGTTGCCTGTGGTGGCGATGGGGCAGCCTCGGTCCTCGTGGTGAAGCATCTTGAAGTTATCGACGATGCTGTGCGAGATGGACTCGCAACGGTCGGCACAGTTGCCGCTCTCGAACTTGTAGGGCTTGTTGTATAGAGGCGACGACTTACGCATCAGCTCGTAGATGGAGTGGGTGGAAGGCAGCTTGCCGAAGGTGGTGTAAGGGCCGTCGTCAGAAGGGTGATACTTGACGATGTGGCTGCTGCTCATGTCCTTGAACACCTCGTCGGGATACCATGCGCCCTGAATGACGAAGTCGCGGTAGTTCTTGAACCAGCGCACCAAGGCCTTGGCTTCAGAGCGGACATCGTCGCTGACGCCTTTGATGATTGAAGGGTTGTCGGAAGTGGCGATGACTTCCAGTCGTTTGATGGCCATGAAGGCTATCCATGCGTGTGAGTACTTTTTCATAGTGAAGTCGGTTTGAGGCACCAAAGGTAGTGAAAAGATTTGATAAGGTGCGTGAAAAGATTTCAGGAAGTGCAGGATGGCTTCGTTCCTCGCCATGACGCGGAGCGGGAGTGAGGCCTGGCGGACGTGGAATATTGACCGCTAATTTCGCTAATCTTGCGAATAGGCCTTGCTGTCGCAATGCCTTGCCTGGCGGGTGTTTTTTGTGGAAGACAATTTAGGTCAATTTGGGTCAATTTTATTGCGGCTTTGCCGCTTGTTGGTAAATGCTTGACGTTTGAGGAGAATGGTAATAGAGGGAATGACGAAACGAGTCCGGGATGGGCGCGTGGGGAATGGGCAGGACGGCGGGGCAGCGCCCGCCTTGTGTGTAGGGCCGATGGTCCCGCCCTTGATTCTTTGGTTCGTTTCTCATCAAGGAGAAATGAACAAATGTCAGGATTCTGTGAAAACTTCAATTATCCAATGTGCCTCAGCAAATCCTGGAAAGTGATCTTGAACCATTCGGTGTAACATTCCGGATGAAGTCGGATGTCGTTTTCAAGGTCAGCAAGGTTCATGTATTTCCATGATGCGACTTCGTCTTTATTTATAATAGGTGTGTCGTCGCTGTGGCCGATGACGACATGGTCGAGTTCATGCTCGGTGAGACCTTGCCCGACAGGTGCCTGATAGATAAAGGTATAGGCCTCTTTCATGTCGCATTTCATGCCCATTTCTTCCATCAGCCTTCTGCTTGTGGCTTCTTCGATGGTCTCGTTTTCGCGTGGATGGCTGCAACAGGTGTTGGTCCAAAGGCCAGGGGAGTGGTATTTCGAGAAGGCGCGTTGCTGCATGAGCAGTTCGCCTTTGCTGTTGAAAACGAAAATGGAAAAAGCGCGATGGAGATGTGGCGTGATGTGTGCCTGCATCTTTTCCATCAGCCCGATGGGATTGTCATATTCGTCAACGAGGATTACTTGCTCCATTGCTGTGATTGTTTTTTATGAACCGCAGATTGCGCAGATTACGCGGATGTTAGGCCGCTTGCGGCAAATTGCGCAGATGCGATATGTTATGTTTGTTCCTATTCTATATGATGGTTGTATTGATGTTTGAAAGTGTTAACGACCCTTTTGTGATATAAACTTTCTTCGTTGTAGTTCAGGAGAAGTCCGACTTTTAAATCAGTTGCAACTAAGTAGTTGAGAACTTGCGCACTATGGATTGGAAGTATGCCGGAAACGGCTTTGAGTTCAACGACGATTTTATCATAACAGATAAGGTCGGCAACATAAAAATGCTGTAAGTTTTTCCCTTTGTATTGCACTTGGATTTTTTGTTGAGAGCGAAACGGAATTCCCTGAATCGCCAATTCCATTTCCATAGCCTCTTGATACACGGATTCTAGAAATCCAGGCCCCAGATGCTTATGAACTTGCATGGCAGCCCCAATGATCTTGTATGTTTCATCGGCATATAAGAATTCCTCTTTTCCCATCAATTTAATCTGTGCAATCTGCGGTTTAAATAATCAGTGCAATCAGGGACGCTTGCGTCCATTTAATCTGTTTATCTGTTTATCTGTGTAATTTGCGTAATCTGCGGTTCAAATAATCTAAATCTGAGTAATCAAGACGCTTGCGTCCATCCAATCTGTGTAATCTGCGAAATCTGCGGTTTAAATTTAAATAATCACACATTAAATCTAATATTCAGGATATCCCCGTCCTGCACAACATAAGTCTTGCCTTCGACGCGGAACTTTCCGGCTTCCTTGACACCTGCTTCCGACTTGTATTGCAGGAAGTCTTCCGTGCTCATCACTTCGGCGCGAATGAAACCGCGTTGCAAATCGGAGTGGATGGCTCCGGCAGCGATAGGGGCGGTGTCGCCAACGTGGATGGTCCAAGCGCGTGTCTCGTCAGGGCCTGTGGTAAAGAACGAATGCAGGTTCAGGGTGTGGTAAGCCGTGCGAACCAGCTTGTTTACGCCTGGTTCTGTCAGTCCGGCGTCTTCCATGAATAGGGCGCGGTCGTCGGCATCGAGTTCGGCGATTTCGGCTTCCAGCTTGCCAGCGATAATCAGCATGTCTTGACCTTCTTTCAAAGCGGCTTTCACTGCATCTGAATACTTGTTGCCCGTTGTGGCAGAAGCGTCGTCAACGTTGCAGACATAGATGATTGGCTTTGCGGTAAGCAGTTGAATATCTTGCACATATTTCTTGTCTTCTTCGGCTACTTTGGCATCGCGCGCATTGCCCAGGTTTTCGAGCACTTCCTTATAGACGGTGAGCACTTCGAAGGCTTTCTTGTTGTCTTTTTCGCCGTTTTTCAGGAGTTTTTCAACGCGTTGCAGCTTGCGGGTGACGAGGTCGAGGTCGCGCACTTGAAGCTCGAAGTCAACGAGTTCCATGTCGCGCACGGGGTCGATGCTGCCTTCGCTGTGAGGGATGTTTGGGTCGTCGAAGCAACGCAAAACGTGGATGAGGGCATCCATGGTCTGGACTTCGGCCAAGAGCTTGTTGCCAACGCCTTGTCCGCCTTTGCTCAGACCGGGAAGGTCAACGATTTCGACGGTGGCGGGGACGATGCGCTTTGAGTGCGAGATGTTGTCGATGAGTTTCAGACGGTCGTCAACGACTTCGCACATGCCGATGTTCGACTTCGAGGCAAATCCGATTTCTGCCTTAGTGTTTGAAATGCAATTAAATATGGTGGTTTTGCCTGTGCTTGACAAGCCAATGATTCCGCAATTGAGTGCCATAATGATTAGATTTTAATGGCTGCAAAGATATTAAATTATTGCAATACCTCTTTCAATTTTCTTAGCGATCGTGCGGTGAGAGGCAAACTAACGGCCAGCGTCAGTGCTTCGGCGATAGGCATACTGAGCCAAATGCCTATCTGACCGATGAGTGGCGTGAGCGCAAACAAAGGAACCAACACGAAGATGATGCTTCGGCAGAGCGCGATAACCACCGATTCGACAGGTTTTTCGATGGCTGTGTGAAAACTGCACGCGACAATGTTGATGAAAGAAATGAGGTAATGCAGCGTGACGTATGTCACTGCGGTGAGAGCCAAGGCATGAAGTTCGGCATCGCCTTCGGTGAATGCGTTCACGATGGGTTGCTTGAAGAGGAGCACGCAAAAGAAAACCCCGATGCCAATGCAGCCTCCAAAAAGCATGGAGTTGAATAACAACGACTTGATACGCTTGTAGTTGCGTGCACCTAAGTTGATGGATGCTAAAGGATATAGGGCTTGCGATAGGCCGAAAATCGACATGTTGACGATGAAATTCAGATAGCAGACGATGGTGAGTGCGGCAACGCCTTTGGGGCCTATCTCGCTCATCAGTACGAGGTTGAAAATGTAGGTCGTGATGGCTGCCGACACCGAAGTGAACATTTCTGACGAGCCGTTGTAGAACATCTTCCCGATTTCCTTCCATCCGCCCATGAGTTTGCCGAAGCGCACATTGTGCAAAAGGACCAAGGCTGCCGAGGTGTTGGCAATGCAGGTGGCGATGGCGGCTCCTGTGACGCCCCAATCGAATTTCAGGACGAAGAAATAGTCGAGGACGATGTTGACGACGCAGCAAATCACGCCGCTGACGAATACCCAATTGGGCTTGCCTGCAAATCGTGTGAAGGCTTCGGTGATGTTGGGAATGCAATAGAAAATGAAACCGCACCCGATGATGCCAAGATATTGCCGGACATAGGGATAGACTTCGTCGTTAGCGCCAAGGAAGTAACATAAAGGTTTGAGAAATAATGCAATTAGAAGTGAGATAAACAGTATTGTGGCGAACAAGACTACGAAAGTGAGCGTGGTGTAGCCCTTTGCTTTCTCTTCGTCGCCGCTGCCTTTGGCTACGCCTGCAATGACAACGCCACCCGAAATGATCATGATGGCGACGCTGAGGGCGGTGTTGATGAGCGGCATGGAGAGGTTGATGCCTGCAAGTCCTAAGGCTCCCACGCCTTTGCTGACGAAGATGCCGTCAACGAAAGTCTGGATGCCGACAATCAACATGCCCACGATGCTGGGGACGGCATAGTTGAAAAGCTGTCGGCGGATACCTTGCGTTGGTCTTTCCATGTTCCTCATGAGAAGCCTTGCTGGGTTTATATTTGGCTTACGATTTTGGCAATGCTTTCGGTGCGCCCCATCGTGTAGATGTGCACAATGGGTAGGCCTGCTTCTTTCAGTTCCTTGATTTGGCTGATGCACCATTCGGCGCCAATCTGCTGGATGGCGGCAGGATTATCGGCGTGCCGTTTCACTTCATCCGTAAGTGCTTCGGGAATGAATGTACCGAAGGTTTGGGGCAACAGGCTGAGGTGCTTGATTGTAGAAAGAGGCTTCACGCCAGGAATGATGGGCACGTTGATTCCTGCTTCGCGGCATTGCTTCATGTATTCGAAAAACACGCGGTTGTCGAAGAAAAGCTGCGTGATGACAAAATCTGCTCCGGCATCGACTTTGGCCTTCAGGGCTTTGATGTCGGCTTCGATGCTTTCGGCATCGGCGTGTTTCTCAGGATAGCCGGCAACGCCGACGGTGAAGCGCGAATGATGACAGTCATCGACTTGAGCATCAACGAAATGACCTTGGTTCATCTCGCGGATTTGCCTGACTAAATCAATGGCGTGTTCGTGACCTTGTGGGTGGGCAACGTAGCTGTCGGCTTCCTTCTCCTTGTCGCCACGAAGGGCCAAGACGTTTTCAAGGCCAAGGAAGTCCATGTCGATGAGCGAGTCTTCGATGTCGTATTTCGACATGCCGCTGCAAATCAGGTGGGGAATGACCTCGATGCCAAAGCGTTGACGCAAGGCCGAAGCCATGCCGATGGTGGCAGGGCGTGTGCGGAGCGAGTGGTATTCTGTCTCGCCGCGTTCGTTGATGCTGGCTTTGGTCACATAACGGTGGCAGGTGATGGAAACAAAAGCGGGGTCGTAAGGCATGAGGTTCTCCACGGCTTCGAAAGCAGGGGCGAGTCCCGCACCTTTCAAAGGAGGCAGCATTTCATACGAAATGCGTGTCGAACCTTCCGATTGGGCTTTTCTGATGACATCTGTGATGCTCATTTTACTTCGTTTTGGGCTGCAAAATTACGTTTTTTACCGATTGAATGGAGATTTGTTGTACTTTTGCACGCTTAAAACAAATGAAAAGTAATGAACGAGAAATTGTTAGATAACAAACTCCCATATCTGGTAGCCGACATGGATTTGGCTGCATGGGGAAGAAAAGAGATTGAAGTATCAGAACACGAAATGCCAGGTCTGATGGCTCTGCGCAAGAAATATGGCGACACCAAGCCGCTGAAGGGTGCCAAAATCATGGGTTCACTCCACATGACCATCCAGACGGCTTGCTTGATTGAGACTTTGGTGGAATTGGGTGCTACAGTGCGTTGGTGCAGCTGCAACATCTTCTCGACGCAAGATAATGCTGCCGCCGCCATCGCTGCTACGGGCACGGCTGTGTTTGCATGGAAGGGCGAGACGCTTGAGGACTATTGGTGGTGCACCAAGCGTGCCATCACTTTCCCCGACGGCACTGGTCCAGACCTTATCGTTGACGATGGTGGCGATGCTACCTTATTAATCCATAAGGGCTACGCTTGCGAAAACGACCCGAAACTGTTGGATGTGGTAACTACCAATGCCGAAGAATCGGCTTTGATGAGCGTCATCCGCGCTACCTATAAGGAAAATCCTACTTTCTGGCATACCGTAGTGGCTGGCTGGAAAGGCGTTTCGGAAGAAACCACCACTGGCGTCCACCGCTTGTATCAGATGAAGGAACGTGGCGAATTGCTCGTGCCTGCCATCAACGTGAATGACTCGGTCACAAAATCGAAGTTCGACAATCTGTATGGCTGCCGCGAGTCGTTGGCCGACGGCATCAAGCGCGCTACCGACGTGATGATTGCCGGTAAGGTGGTTGTGGTTTGCGGTTACGGCGATGTGGGTAAAGGTTGCTCTCACTCCATGAAGAGCTACGGCGCTCGCGTTCTTGTCACCGAAATCGACCCTATCTGCGCTCTGCAAGCCGCTATGGAAGGCTTCGAGGTGACCACGATGGAAGAAGCCGTCAAGGAAGGTAATATCTTCGTCACCACGACAGGTAACTGCGACATTATCACCCTCGAGCACATGCTCCAGATGAAGGACCAAGCCATCGTGTGCAACATCGGCCACTTCGACAACGAAATCCAGGTTGACCGTCTGGAAAAGGCAGAACAGTTGAAGGAAAAGATCAACATCAAGCCACAAGTCGATAAATACGTCTTCGAAGATGGTCACTGCATCTTCTTGCTGGCTTCGGGCCGTCTGGTCAATTTGGGTTGCGCTACGGGTCACGCTAGCTTCGTGATGAGCAACTCGTTCACCAACCAGACCCTTGCTCAGATGGATTTGTGGGAGAAACGCGGTCAGTATGAGGTCAATGTGTATTGCTTGCCAAAATATCTCGACGAGGAAGTCGCACGTTTGCACCTCGAAAAGATTGGCGTGAAGCTGACCAAACTCACCCAAAAGCAAGCCGACTACATCGGCGTTCCGATTGAAGGACCATACAAGTCAGAGATTTACAAGTATTGATTTTGTAAACTTTTAGGAAAGAAGCGGAAAAAATAAAACTTTTCCGCTTTTTTTATATTTTTGCGTTTTATTGCTCCGTTTTATGAAAGTTGCAGTCAATACGCGTTTGTTGCTGAAAGACAGGCTGGAAGGCATCGGTTGGGTGGCTTACGAAACCTTGCGCCGCATGGTGGCAACCCATCCTGAAGTGGATTTCTATTTCTTTTTCGATAGGGAACCCGATGCGAAATTCATCTTTGCCGACAATGTCAAGCCGATAGTGCTTTTCCCGCAGGCAAGACACCCGTTTCTCTACATTTGGTATTTTGAGCTGTCGGTGACGAGGGCTTTGCGCAAAATAAAGCCCGATTTGTTCTTTTCGCCTGATGGCTACATGAGCCTGAGAACGAAAACGCCTTCCGTCATTCAGTTCCACGACTTGAATTTTGAGCATTTCCCGAAAGACATGCCGAAGATTCACCTTTGGCATTACAAGACGTTCTTCCCGAGATTTGCCAAGAAAGCGAAGCGGATTGTGACGGTTTCGGAATTCTCGAAGCAAGACATCGTTGACTGCTATCATGTGAATCCTGACAAGATTGATGTGGCCTATAATGGTGTAAATGAGATTTTTGCTCCAATTTCGGAGAAAGAACAAACTGAAATCCGTAGTCGTTACACGGAAGGCAATCCGTATTTCATGTTTGTCGGTTCGCTGCATCCGCGGAAGAACTTGGCACGTCTTTTCACGGCTTTCGATTTGTTCAAGTCACAAACACCTTCCGATGTCAAGTTGCTGATTGTCGGTGAGAAACGTTGGTGGTCGGGACCGATTCAACAGGCTTACGAGAAAATGCGTTTCCAAAGTGATGTGATTTTCGCAGGACGCTTGAGCGCCGAGGACTTGCGCAAGGTGACTGCTTCGGCTTTGGCATCGGTCTATGTGTCTTATTTTGAAGGTTTTGGTATCCCGATTCTGGAGGCTTTCAGGTGCGACACGCCTGTCATTACATCAAATGTGACGTCCATGCCTGAGGTGGCCGACGATGCGGCTTTGCTCGTCGATCCGTTCAGCGAGGCTTCCATTGCCGAGGCGATGACCGAAATGCTTGACGAGACAAGACGGCAGGAATTGATTGAGAAGGGTAGGGAACGTGCCAATGATTTCTCGTGGGACAAGGCGGCTGACGATATTTGGAATTGCTTGATGAAGGTGGTCAACGATGACCAGTGACAATGATCTTGACCGCTGGAAACTATTTGGTAAATTTTTGTTTTTAGATAACTAATTGGATTTAAAATAGATATATTATGAGAGATTTTAGAAATTATGATGTTTGGGTTGATGCTGTGGATTATTCGGTTTCTGTCTATGAAATGACTAATGAATTTCCAAAGAAAGAGACGTATGCTTTATGTGACCAATTGCAAAGGGCATCAGTTTCGGTTCCATCGAATATCGCAGAAGGTTGCTCAAGAAGGTCGGCCAATGAATTTGCTCATTATCTTGAAATCTCGTTAGGTTCTTGCTATGAAGTTGAAACTCAGTTGGAAATTGCAGTTCGGTTGAAGTACATTTCAAAAACGCAGTTTTCAGAAGCTATTGAAAAAGTCCAATCCTTAGAAAAACGTTTAACTAGTTTAATAAATACAATTCGACCTGCTAATTATTGATAATGTCGCTCAAAATCAAGAGCGGTCATAGTCAATGGTCAAAGGTCATAGTCAAATTTAATAAATACAATTCGACCTGCTAATTATTGATAATGCCGCTCAAAATCAAGAGCGGTCATAGTCAATGGTCAAAGGTCATAGTCAAAAAAAGAAATGGCAAAAATAGTAATGTATCCTGGTGATAATGGAAAAGAGGCCGTAAATTGGAAAGATGTTCAAGGACAGAATGATACGGCACTTGATGAAATGAATATCTTGGTTCTCGGTTCGGGTGGCCGTGAACATGCCTTGGCATGGAAAATCGCCCAAAGTTCGTATTGCAGAAACTTGTTCATCGCTCCAGGCAATGCCGGCACCGCACAAGTTGGCACTAATGTGAACATTAAAGTCGGTGATTTTGAGGCCATAAAGCAGTTCTGTATCGAACAGGGCATCAAATTGGTCGTTGTCGGTCCTGAACAGCCTTTGGTGGATGGCATCGTCGATTTCTTCAAGCATGACGAAGCACTTAAATCGGTGAAAATCATTGGTCCAGATAAAATCGGTGCCCAGTTGGAAGGCAGTAAGGCTTTTGCGAAGGTCTTCATGGAGAAACATGGCGTCCCGACAGCAAAATGCTGCACTGTGACGGCTGAAAACCTGAATGAAGGCTTGGCTTTTCTTGAGACCGTCAAGGCTCCGTATGTATTGAAAGCCGATGGCTTGGCCGCAGGAAAAGGCGTCTTGATTCTCGATTCGCTCGATGAGGCGAAGGCAGAACTGGACAACATGCTTGGCGGAAAATTCGGTTCGGCTTCGGCTACCGTCGTGATTGAGGAATTCCTAAAAGGTATCGAGGTCTCCGTTTTTGTCTTGACCGATGGCGAACATTATGTCATTCTGCCAGAAGCCAAGGATTACAAGCGTATCGGTGATGGCGACAAAGGCCTGAATACGGGCGGTATGGGTGCCGTTTCGCCTGTCCCTTTCTGCACCGATGACTTCCTGAAAAAAGTGGAAGACCGCATCGTGAAACCGACCTTGAAAGGCCTGAAAGAAGAGGGAATCGATTATAAAGGTTTCATTTTCTTGGGTTTGATGAACGATGGCGGCAATCCGTATGTGATTGAATACAATGTCCGCATGGGTGACCCCGAAACGGAAGCCGTGATGACGCGCATCGATGGTGATTTCGCTTTGATGCTGAGCGCTTGCGCTGAAGGTCGCCTGAACGAAGTGGCCTATGCCAAGAATCCAAAGACTGCCGTGACCGTGATGATAGTTTCGGGCGGTTATCCGGAATCCTATAAGAAAGGTATGAAGATGACGGGGTTCGAAAACGTGAAGGATTGTGTCGCGTTTCATGCAGGAACCGCTTTCGATGCTGAAAATGATGTGGTTACATCGGGTGGCCGCGTGATTGCTGTCACGGCTCATGGCAATTCGATTGAAGAAGCTCGTGGCTTGGCTTACCAGAATGTCGAGAAAATCCATTTTGAGGGTATGAACTTCCGCCACGACATTGGCATTGACTTGATGAATTACAGATGATTAAGTTTTTCCGACAGAGTTACATCATCCAATATATTGTGCTTGCGCTCTTAGCTTTGGCACTTTGGATTCCTTCGTTTGTGGCAACACCTACTGACGTTGACATGACTTCTCCCGTCACGCCGCTCTTCAATTTCTTTGACCGCATTCTCGGTTTTTCGCCTTACGCAAAGTTGACTTTCGCTTTCTTGCTGATGGTGTTCGAAACCTTGTTTTTTAACTCCATATTGGTTGGAAACCAAATCGTTACGAAAGTCAGTGTGATGGGAGCCTTTGTGTTCTTGTTGCTGATGAACCTTACCATGACGCAGACTGTTTTCAGTCCGTTCGCCCTCGCTACCTTATTTATTTTGGCTTTGATGAACTCGCTGTTTCTGGTTTATCTGACGCCTAATGTCGAGATTTATCTGCTGAATGCGGGCATCTTCTTGGGCTTGGCAACGATGTGCTATTTCCAGTCTATCGTATTGATTGTTTGGGTGATAATCGCCTTGATAATTTCCAAGAAAGGTTCGCTTCGTTATCAACTGATACCGCTGATTGGTTTTTTGGTTCCTTATTTCATCTATTTCGTGATAGCTTATTTCCGTGGCGATTTTCTTGAAGTTTGGGGTGGATATGCGGATTGTCTTTCGGTGTTTGCTTTTACTGTTAAAGGCTTCAAAATGTGGGATTTGGTTGTGCTTGGTGTGGTCGCCTTATCGGCAATTTTTCTCGTTTGGGGTGGCGGAACGTCCAACTATGAAAAGACCGTTGCGGTGCGAATGAAAGTCGCGATGACCATCGTGCTGATTTTTTTCGGCGTCATCATGCTTTTTACAGGCGATTCAGTTCTGCTTAATGGATTGTTTTTCATTGCGTTGTCGGTGATTCTTTCCTACGAGTTTTCCTATATCGGAAATACGGGTTGGGCCGATTTGGCTCTTGCTTTCGTTCTTCTTCTGGTCTTCGCCAATAAGTTCTATTTCCAAATCGTTTGATTATGAGCCTCTTGACACACTATTCTGAATGGATTGAAGCGGGATGCGACGAAGCGGGAAGAGGCTGCTTGGCGGGGCCGGTGGTGGCTGGTGCAGTCATCCTGAAGAAAGGTGCTGATTACCCTGAACTCAATGATTCAAAGAAACTTACAGAGAAGAAGCGAATGCAACTGCGCGATCTGATTATGAACGAGGCTGAGGCTTATGGAATCGGTATCGTAACCGCACAGGAAATCGATGAAATCAACATATTGAATGCATCGTTTTTGGCGATGCATCGTGCTCTCGATCAACTGGTTGTGCGTCCTGAGTTTTTGCTTGTCGATGGCAATCGCTTTAATCCTTATCGCGACCTGAAGCATGTGTGCATTGTGGGTGGCGATGCCAAGTATCAAGCCATTGCCGCTGCTTCTATTTTGGCGAAGACGACGCGTGACATGCTGATGGCCGAGTATGCTGTGCAATATCCTGTGTATCATTGGGATAAGAACAAAGGCTATCCAACGCCTGAGCATAAGCATGCCATCGCCGATCATGGAACAACGCCTTTGCATCGTATGACTTTCAATATGGCGATTCAACTTAAATTGGATTTGTAAAACACAGAAAAATAGTAGATTATGAAAATATTGAAATTGCTTTCACTTGTATTGCTCCTTTCGCTCTTCTTGCCAGCATGTAAGGAGAAAAAGGAAACCACACTCTTGGATGCCGTTCCGTCCGACATGGTGATGATGGTTGAAACGAATGATATGGATAGCCTCATCGCCGCTGCAAAAGGCTATTTTCCTGAGAGTGAGTTGCTTCAAGGATTGTTGGAACATGGTCTTTATAGTGTTGACAGCTGCTGCTTTGTTGGCTCGCAAAGTGCCTATCTATGCACGAATCAGGCATCAGGCTGGCTAATGAAGAAAGAGGGCAAGATTACGACCGATTCCGATAATGGACTTGTGGAAGAAGTTGAGAATCAGTTGAATAATCCAATAAAGATTAGCGATAATCCTGATTTCATGCGGGTTCAATCTACTTTGGGTAGTTCTGTAGGCACGCATCTCTATCTGAATTTCAGCTTGCTAAATGCAAATGACATCCCTGATTTTCCGAAGGAATTTCTCCCGACATTGCAGCGTTTTGTATTGGGAGTCAAAGGTTTATCTGCTTTTGATGTGCTTACGAAACCTGATGTTCTCGTGCTGAATGGCTATACGGTTGCAGCCGATTCATCGGTTTTGCGGCCATTGAAATATCAGCGCCCGATTTCCAATTCGGTGGTCAATGTGTTGCCTTACAATACGAGGCTGATGCTGCACTACGGCATGTCGGATTATGCTTCGTATTGGGAAGAATTTGCTGATAAACAAACAGTTGAAGAACTCAATAAAAACTTCAAATGTAATGTTGAAGAGCAATTTGTGAGTCATTTTTCGGAAGTGGCGTTTTGCATGATTGGCAAGTCGGCGATTCCGGTTTTCGTGGCGCGAATGGACAATCCTGCTGCGGTGATGCAGTTTATGGACAAGATTTCTTCTAAGAGTGGCGTAATCGAAAGTGCTGATGTCCAGGGTTATACGTTGAGAAGATTGACAATTAAGGATTTCGTTCCAAATATCTTTGGCAATGATTTTGCCCCCATCCGCAATTGCAGTTATGCCATCGTCGATCAATACCTTGTGATGGCGAACGATTTCTCAGCACTTCAGGAAATCATTTCGTGCTATCGTTCGGGCCGTACGCTTGATTTGACCGACAACTTCAAGACCTTCCAAAACAACATGTTAGAGTCGGCGAATGTGTCGCTTTATTTCGCTTGTTCGGCTGAAAAGTTGTTCTCAATGCAGTTCGCTTCCGACAAGGACTTGGTGTATTCTTGCTTGAGTTTGCGCAAGGTTTCTGCGGTCAAGGAAGAGTCGAATGTGCAATGGAAAGCCAATCTTGCGGCGCCTTTGAAGGGGAAACCTTGCATCGTTTCAGGCCTCACTTCGCAAATGGGTAATGTGGTGGTCTTCGATGCTCAAAACAATATGTATTTCATTGATAGCGACGGACATATTATTTGGAACAAGGAAATCTCCGAGGCACCGATGAGTGAGATTAAGGAGGTGGATTATTTCAATGATGGGCGACGTCAGTTCTTGTTTAACACGGCTAACTACCTGATGCTTGTCGATAGAAACGGTGAGTTTGTGGATGGTTTCCCGAAACGTTTGTTAGCTGAAGCCTCGAATGGACTTTCGGTTTTCGATTACGATGGCACAAAGAATTATCGCGTAATGATTTGTGGCACAGACCGTTTTGTGTATAACTACGACTTGCGTGCCGGTGAAGTAGAGGGCTGGAATCGTCATCGCACCGATGCGCTGGTGACTAAACCCGTTCAGCATTTGGTGGCCGATAACAAGGATTTCATAATCGTTACCGATGAAGAAGGAACGGTTCGTGTCCTCGACCGCCAAGGCCGTATCCGTATTCCTTTGGTTTCTGACTTGCGAAAGTCACAAGCCGCTGATTTCTATGAAAATAAGACCAACCATAAAGGCATTATCCTGACTTCCGACGAAACTGGAAATCTGCTTTACATCGCTTTCGATGGTACTGTGGCGCGTACGGATTTCGGTGAGTATTCAGCCAACCATTATTTCTTGTATGAAGATTTCAATGGTGATAACGACCCTGATTTCATCTATCTGGATGGCAAGGAGTTGCAGATCTTTGACAGGTTCCAAAAGGTGCTTTATTCTCATGAATTCGAGGCTGGAATCCAGACGAAACCTGTGTTTTTCGACATTTCGCGCAACAAACGCCTGTTGGGTGTCGTTTCAGAAAAGGCTCGTGAGATTTATCTGATTGACAGCAAGGGGAATATGATCAAAAACGCGGGCTTGGTAGGTGAAACACCTTTTGCCGTTGGCAGTTTGCATGGCAACAACGAAATCAATCTGCTGACGGGCGTCGATAATTCATTGTTTAACTATTTGATTCGTTGAGTTTGAAAAGACTGGTTTTCATAGCGTTAATATGCCTCTCGGTTTTGCCGCTGAAGGCTCAGTTGGGGCTTTCGTTTAGCATCAACAAGCATGTATCCTCGTGGGCACTTTTTTCGGGTTATACTGGTCTCGAATTGCAAATCATTGATACATTGTGTTTTGATAAAGAAAATCATCTTTCGTATGAATTTACATTGCCACAAGGTATGTATCAGCTCGAAGTTGATGGCGAAACTTTGGAATTCCTCTCGGAAGGCAAACCTGTTCAATATGTTGCAACGGCTAGTTTGACCGACGGAGAATGGTTCGATGATGCCAATCGGCAATGGTCGGCTTATTTGCATGAACGGACTTCCTACCGTCAGGAGATTGAGGCTTTGAAGACGGTGTTGCGTCAGTATGACCCGCAATCGCCTTTCTATCAGAATGCTTCTCAGGAATTTGTCCGTCGTCAGCAGTCGTTCCACGAAGTCACCGAACAACTTATAAGTGATGCTCCTGATTCGTTTGCAGCTCGTCTCATCAAGGCTGACCGCGAAATGGCTATCGATCCCAAAAGTTCGGGAGCGGAACAACGCCATGTCTTGATGGAACATTTTTTGGATGAGGTTGATTTCAACGATTTGTCGTTGATTCCGACCAATGTGCTTACGACAAAGATGATAGATTATCTTTCTTTGTTTCAAGGATTTGAAGGGGTGAATGACCCCAATGTGGCTTTCGCTATCGGTTTGGGAAAGATCCTTGAAAAAGCCAAAGTCAATACGAAAATGTATGGCTTCGTGCTGGAGTATATGCTGAAAGGATTTACGGCTTTGGGAATGGATGCCGTGAGCGATTATCTGCTGAACTATCCACAGTTGGGCGAGGGCGACATCACAGTGGAAGATGGAATGATGCTCGATTCCATTTCGGCGCCTTATCAAAAGGTTCGTGTCGGTGTGAAAGCGCCTGATATTTCGGGCATTACGATTAACGGAGAGCCTTACCGTCTCTATGATTCGCAAGCCAAGCGCAAAATTGTCTTTTTCTGGTCAACGGAGTGTGAGTATTGTCACGATTTCCTGACCGCCATCCGCAAGAACCTTGATTTGGAAAACGATTATGAACTGGTCACGATTGCCCTTGCCGAGAGTAAGAAAGAGGTGGAAAAAGCGGTGAAGAAGATGAAGCTGCTCGGACATCATTTCTATGAGGAGGAACGTTGGGAAGGTGAAATCATCAAGAATTATCACGTCTTTTCGACGCCGACAGTTTTTGTTTTGGATGCAGATAATAATATCGTTCTTAAGCCGTATGATTGGACGGAGTTCTGTAGAGACGCGATTCATCGCGTCTGTGATTGAAAAATAAAGTCGCGAATCGCGTCGGTAAATGAACAATTTGATTAAGTTTAGAAATTAGAAAAATAAAAGGATATGAGTTTAAAACATTATGTATCAGTTATGTGTTTGGCACTGGCCTTGTCGGTGTCACAAGTGTTTGCCCAAGATGCAGAGTCGCGCTGGGTGGATTCGGTTTATAACAGTCTGACGCTTGAACAGCGTGTGGCGCAGCTCATTTGCATGCGCGCCAACAATCCCGACAAGCCTTTCGACGAGAATGTCGGGAAATACATCACGAAATATAATATCGGTGGCGTGTGTTTCTTCCGTGCCGATGCTACGGCTCAGGTTGAGAAAACCAATGAATGGCAGGCACTTGCACAAACGCCTTTGATGGTTTCCATTGATGCAGAATGGGGCTTGGGAATGCGTGTAAAGAATACATTATCATATCCATATCAGATGACGTTGGGTGCCATTGCCGACGACCAACTGATTTATCAGATGGGCCAGCAGGTGGCAGAGCAATGCCAGCGCATGGGCATCCATGTGAACTTCGCTCCCGTGGTCGATGTCAACTCCAATCCCACCAACCCTATTATCGGAATGCGTAGCTTTGGCGAGATTCCTCTGAGGGTGGGAGAGAAGGGCGTCGCCTACGCGCAAGGTATGCAGAGCAAAGGCTTGATAACCTCAATGAAGCACTTCCCTGGTCATGGCAACACGGCTACCGATTCACACGCTACTTTGCCAACGGTGAACCGCACGATGGACGAAGTGCGCGACATCGAGTTGGCTCCTTTCCGTTATATGATTGAAAACGGTGTGAATGGCGCCATGGTCGGACACCTTTATTTCCCTGCCATCGAGAAGGTGCCTAACACCTCTTCGTCGCTTTCGCATGGCGTGGTCACCAATCTGCTGAAAGAACAGATGGGTTTTGAAGGCTTGATTTTTACTGATGGCCTTGATATGAAAGGTGTGTCGAAGATTATTGATCCAAAGGATGTTCCCTTCGAGGCTCTCATGGCCGGCAACGATGTGCTGATTCTCCCTGTCGATGTGCCATACGCCATCAGATCGATTAAGAGGGCTGCCGAAAGCGATGAGGCTGTGGCGGCTCGCGTTGAAGAGAGTTGCAGGAAGATCTTGCACTACAAATACCGCGCTGGCCTCAATCATTACAAGCCTTCGAAGACGGCCAACCTGATGGCTGATCTGAAGAAGGAAGAATATAAGGCATTGCGCCAACGACTTTATGATGAGGCTATTACGATGCTCCGTAATGATGGTGACGTGATTCCGCTAGACAACAACAAGAAAATCGCAGTCGTTACCATTGGCAACACCAAAAACGATGTGAATGAAGCATTGGCAGTCCGTGGCATCAAGGCGACCTCGTTTGTCGTGGCTAAGGATGACATCGCTTCCAAGTCGGCTGCATGGCTGACATCGCTTGAGAGTTATGACTTGGTGGTAGTGAACATCGAAAAGACCAATATGTTTGCTGCAAAAAATTATGGCATCAACGATGAAACGGTAAATTTCTTCAATCGTTTGGTCGCGCAAAACGATGTGATTCTCAACTTGTTTGCCTGCCCGTATGCTTTGGATATGTTCCGCATCAACAACAGCGTGAAAGGCTTGCTGGTGGCTTATCAAGACGAAGTGCCTGCCGTGAATGCAGTGGCTGACATCCTTACGGACAACCTGAAAGCCAAAGGCACACTGCCGGTATCTACGGCAAAATTCAGTTGCGGTGATGGAATCGTTACGGAAATTCCACATTATCAACCTTCTATGCAAAGTCAGCCAACCAAAGTCAAGACTACTGAAAGTGCTTCTTTCCCGACTTCGGAACTGAATCCCAAGTATGTCAGGAAGTTGGACTCGATGGCACGACTTGGTATTACCCAAGGCGCATATCCTGGTTGCCAGATAGTTGCGATGAAGGACGGTAAAGTGGTGTACGACAAGTGTTTCGGCCATTTTACTTACGGCGGCGGCCACGAAGTGAAACCTTACGACATTTACGATATCGCCTCGTGCACCAAAATCTTCGCTTCCACTTTGGCTATCATGAAACTTTATGACGAAGGCAAGATTGACCTTAACAAGACACTGGCGGATTTTTTCCCCTATCTGAAGGATTCACCTCACGGCAAACTGAAAATCATCGAGTTGATGACGCATCAGGCTGGCTTGAAGGCGTGGATTCCTTTCTATAAAGACATCATTGACGCTAATGGTCCCAAGAGTGATTATTTCAGTAATCAAATCAATGAAAATCATACGGTTAGAGTGGCCGAGAATCTTTATCTCGTCAATAACTATGAAGACAAGATGTTTGATTCCATTTCGAAGACTGCGTTGGGAAAGAAGAAATATCTGTATAGCGATTTTGGTTTCTATTACATGCCGAAACTTGTCAAATTATTGACCAACAAGGATATAGAATCATACCTTCAGGAGAATTTCTACATTCCGATGCAACTGAACTATATCTGTTATAAGCCTTTGAACCGTTTCACTCGCGACCAGATTGCGCCCACGGAGAACGACACGATTTTCCGTAAGCAACTGGTTTGGGGCGATGTGCACGACCAAGCTGCTGCCATGATGGGTGGCGTTTCAGGTCACGCCGGATTGTTCTCGAATGCCTATGATTTGGCTTGCATCATGCAGATGCTCGTCGATGATGGTGTCTATCAAGGTCGCCGTTATCTGAAATCGGAAACGATAAAGTATTTCACCACTGCGCCTTTCACCTCGAATGACAACCGCCGCGGCATAGGTTTCGACAAACTGCCCATCGGGAAGAAAGGTGCTGCAACTGCTTCGAAATCAGCTTCAATGGCTAGCTTCGGACATACTGGTTTCACCGGTACTTTTGCATGGGCTGATCCTGAAAACGACTTGGTCTTCGTGTTCCTGTCGAATCGCGTCTATCCTGATTCCGAACCTAATAAACTGGTGAAATTCGGTATCCGTACCGCGCTGCACGATATTCTTTATGAAGCGGTGGAAAAGTAATCAGTTGCTCTCGAAGTCTTTCGGAAAGCGTTTCCAAAGGGCATAGTCGTCGCCCATGTTATCGACAAGGATTTGCCACATCATCGAGGATGGTGTCTCAAAAACTTGTTCGGCATTTATCTTGCTGACCAACCATGAGTTACGCACTAATTCGGTCACGAGTTGACCAGCATCCCAACCTGAATAGCCGAGGAAGAATCGGGTGTTGCTCTCGTTGGCAATGCCCATCGAGATGAGTTTTTGGAGCGTTTTGCTGTCGCCACCCCAATACAGACCTTCGATAATTTCGCAAGCATCTGGAATCATCTCACCCAACGTGTGGATGAAAAACAGCTGGGTTTCGCCTACTGGACCGCCCAGATAAACGGGAGCCTCAAAGTCGGGAAATTCGTCAACAATGTCGCACACATTGATGTCAAGCTTCTTGTTCAGGATGATGCCGAACGAGCCTTCTGATTCGCTGTGGTCGATAAGAAGCACTACGGAACGGCCAAAGTGGAAATCGTTCATCAATGGCTCGGAAATCAATACGTCGCCTTGCTTCGGGTCGAGTGAATTGCTATGTATCTGAAATTGTTTGGCGTTAATCATGCGGCAAAAATATGCTTTTTTGCTGCAGAATGCAAAATGATTGCTATCTTTGCAAAATAAAAATGAAGAGATGAAAACTTTGCAAGAGTATATTGACCTTCTGAAGTTGAATGCAGATATCTTGTCTGAGCGATTTGGTATCTCTTATTTGCGCATTTTCGGTTCCGTGGCTCGAGAACAGCATCATGAAGGAAGCGATGTGGATATTTTTGTTGTCATGCCGCCGGTTTTTTATAACTATTGTGAAGCCGCTGATTTCTTGGAGGAACTGCTCGGTTGCAAAGTGGATCTTGTGTCGAACCACAAGAATCTACGGCCTTTCTTTAAACAACAAATTGAAAAGTATGGAGTGGATGTTTTCGGAGCAGCGTGAGGTTATCCTTAATTCTTTCTTCAATGTAAAGGAAGCCATAGATAATCTATTCGAGTGGAATAAGGATCTTGTGGATGTCAATAGCTTGTTGTCTTCGTCAAGTGGAATGCAAACTTTGGCTGCCGATTGCATGATGATTCAAGTTATTGGCGAAGAAATAAAAAAAAATTGATCAAAAAACCAATGGCGAATTATTGGTACAAAGGCCTGAAATCCCTTGGAAAAATGTCAAAAGAATGCGCGATAGAATCTCGCATGGCTATTTTGACATCAATACGGACTATGTTTGGGATGTGATTAAAAATGATTTGGAACCTTTGTCGAATGCTGTTGACTTTTTAATACTTATCTAAGTGATTGATATTAAATAATATTACGGTTTTGAAACGCACAGAAAATCAGCATAAATTCGATGCCTTACGCGATGAGTTTTCCACTTTTACATTTGAGAAACAGGAAGTTAATGTGGAAAATGGCGATTTGCGACTCGTTTTTTCCTTTAATCTTGATGGGAAATATCATTTCGCGCCCACGTTGACCATTCCTTCTCGCTCGTTTTTCGAATGGAATTCAATTCCAGAAGCACAGCTGCAGACCCTGGCCTTCCATGTCGGTATGGTCGAACTGGTGAGCTATTGGAAGATGGCTTGTCCGAAAAGGGTAGTGGTGTTGCCTTTCTCGCTCACTGAAGCACAGAAACAATGGTGGAAAAAATTGTATTACAATGGCTTGGGTGAATTCTTCTACCTCAATGGCATTACGTGTTCTGAGGCTGATTTCATGACCATCGAAACGCCTTCGGCACAGCCTTTTGTTAGGGTTGACCAATCTCTGCAAGAGAAAGTCATTATTCCCGTTGGCGGTGGAAAGGATTCGGTAGTCACTCTTGAATTGCTGCGTGACGATTTGCTTTGCACCCCGTTGATTGTCAATCCACGCGGCGCCACGTTGGGCTGCGTCGAGACCGCTGGTTTTGCCGACAATGAATTCATGGTCGTGAAACGTACTCTCGACCCGACCATGCTCGAAATGAACAAACAGGGCTTCCTGAATGGGCACACGCCTTTCTCTGCCTTGCTGGCTTTCATCGGCATTTTGGTGGGCTTTGGAAGTGGCTCACGTTATATCGCCTTGTCGAACGAATCGAGCGCGAATGAATCGACGGTGCCGGGGACAAATATCAACCACCAATACAGCAAGTCCATCGAGTTTGAACGTGACTTCAGAAATTATGTGGCCGAAAATATCAACGATAAGATAGAGTATTTCAGTTTTTTGCGTCCGTTGAGCGAATTGCAGATTGCCTATTTCTTTGCCCAATTCAAGAACTATCACCCCGTCTTCCGCAGCTGCAATGCTGGCAGCAAGACCGACTCGTGGTGCTGCAAGTGCCCGAAATGCTTGTTCACTTGGATTATCCTTTCACCCTTCCTTTCGCGCACACAACTCACCGGGATTTTCGGCCGCGATATGATAGCTGACGATGAGCTGAAACCAATCTTCAACGAATTGAACGGCACTTCGGCAGTGAAACCTTTCGAGTGTGTCGGTACGGTGGAAGAGGTGAGGGCTTGCTCAGATTTCATGGCCGATAAAGTCGGTACCATTGCTGAATCGTCGCCTAAAGGTGATGCTTCTGTGGCTGAAATCCTGCATCGCTTCAACGAGGAGAATTTCTTGCCCGAAAAGTTTGCAACCATCTTAAAATCAAGACTCCATGTTTGATTTGATACTTAATCGTTTGCGCGGAAAACGCATCCTTATCCTTGGCTTTGGACGTGAAGGCCGTTCCACCTTCTCCTTCCTGAAAAAGTATTTGCCCGACTCGCCATTGGCTATCGCCGACAAGAATGCCTCAGCCTTCGCAAATCTGGATTTGACTGGCGTTGAGACCATCTCGGGCAATGATTATCTGAATTCGATTTACGCTTTTGACGTGGTTATCAAGACGCCAGGTATTTCGCTGAAAGACTTCGACACGAAAACGGTTGAGATTACTTCGCAGACCGACTTGTTCTTGAGCCAGTTTCATAACCAGACCATCGGCATCAGTGGTACGAAAGGCAAAAGCACGACCACAAGCCTGATATATCATCTGCTGAAGTCGTCGGGGCATGATGCCATCCTTACGGGCAACATCGGCATTCCGTGTTTCGATGTGATGGAGCAGATTCGGCCTGATAGTATTGTCGTCTATGAACTCTCGGCGCACCAGCTGGAATATGTCCACAACAGTCCTCGTGTGGGTGTGCTGCTTAATGTGTTTGAGGAACATCTCGACCATTTTGGCACCTTCGAAAGGTATAAGAACGCGAAACTCAATCTCTTGCGTTTCATGCAGGAAACTGATACAGCTGTCGTCCATGATTCCTTGATGGATGATGTGCTGCCTTTGTTCGTCAATGCGGCGGTTTTCTCTACGATGCGGTTTGGATTTGAGGATAGTCAGTGTGATACTTTGGACGCTGAGCGGAGCCGAAGTGCCCAAAGCATCACGACATTCTTCGATGCTCCAAAGAGTCTGCCTATTTTGGGCCAGCACAATATCTTGAATGCCAAGGCAGCGCTTTGTGCGTGCGAAGCATACGGATTCTCGGCAGAGGACTTGATGCCTTATCTCTATACCTTCACTCCGCTTGAGCATCGTTTGGAGCGTGTCGGCACATTTGGTGGGGTGAGTTTCTTCAACGATAGCATTTCTACCATCCCTCAGGCTGCCATTGCTGCGTGCCAGACCTTGAAGAAAGTCGATTTCCTGCTTCTTGGTGGCTTCGACCGCGATATCGATTACACGCCATTGGTCGATTTCTTGGCCGTGAATCATGTGCCGCATCTCTTGTTTACCGGAAAGGCGGGTGAACGCATGATGAAGTTGCTGATTGATAGGGGAGTGGTTTCGCAAATGCACACCTATTCCTCGATGGAGGAAGCGTTTGCGGTGGTAAAGTCAAATGCGAAACAAGGTGATGTGTGCTTGTTGTCGCCAGCGGCAGCCAGTTACGACCAATACAAGAATTTCGAGGAGCGAGGCCGCAAGTTCAAGGCCTTGGCCCAAACCTTGTAGAGACGCGATTCATCGCGTCTCATGGATGTGAATCTTCAAATTACCCCCAAATCCTGATTTTCTTCAACCGATAGTTGATGACGGCCTTGTGGGTTGCCAAGACGTCGCCGCCGATGATGCCGTGAATCTTCGGCAGGTTGATTTTCTCGTATGTCTCGTGTATGTTCTCCAAGTCTAACGCAACAGCTTGGTAGTGTTTGATTTCCAGGTTCCCTAAAGCTATTGATTCAATGTCGAAAGTCGAACTTTCCAGATCAAAGCTGCCCACGCCTGCGGTGATGCCTTCTTTCTTTTGGAATTGAGGGTCGTCGATGAATTTGCTCATGGTGGCGAAGTCGAACACCGAACGTGATGCGCCCGTGTCAATCAAGAAGTTGGCTTCCTTACCATTGATTCGTCCTTGAATCATGATATGGAAGCCATCTCCTTCGATGTCGAGCAGTTGGAAAGGGATTTCGTGATAGCGTCGCATCAGAAATTCGGCTTGATGGCATATCTCTCGTAGAAATCCTTGATGATGGCCACGGCCTCTTCTTTGGTATCGACGAGGTGGAACATTTCGAAATCCTTTTCGCTGATCATCTGGTGAGATATCAGTCTGTCTCTCATCCATTGAATCAGTCCGTTCCAATATTCCTTTCCGACGAGGACAACTGGGAAACTGACCATTTTGTCGGTTTGAATCAAGGTCAAGGCCTCGAAGAGTTCATCCAAGGTGCCGAAGCCGCCTGGCATGGCGATATAGCCTTGGGCATAGCGCATGAACAAGGTCTTGCGTGCGAAGAAATAGTCGAAGGCGATTTCCTTGTCGGGGTCGATGTATTGGTTGCCGTGAGGCTCGAAAGGCAGTCTGATGGTGAGGCCGACACTGGTGGCATTACCTTTGTGAGCACCTTTGTTGCCTGCTTCCATGATGCCGGGACCGCCGCCCGTGATGATGCCGAAGCCTAATTTGGTCAGTTCTTCAGCGATTTCGGTGGCGAGTATGTAGTAGGGATCATCGGGTTTTGTACGTGCCGAGCCAAAAATGGCAACGCAAGGGCCGATGTTCGACAAACGGTCCATGCCCTCGACAAATTCCGACATGATTTTGAATACCGACCACGAGTCGTGGGTCTTCACATCGTTCCAGGTCTTGGGTTGGAAACTCTTCCTGATGATTTCTTCATCTCTTTTTGTGATTTGCATGGCGAAAATATTTTGTTTTGATATTTGAAAATTCTGTATTTTTGCAGCCACAACAGGCGAATGTAGTTCAGCTGGTAGAACATCAGCTTCCCAAGCTGAGGGTCGCGGGTTCGAGCCCCGTTATTCGCTCATGGGACTTGATTTTTTCAAGGGGAAGGCGGCTGAAAGGCTGCCTTTTTATTTTGTGGATTAGCAATGTCAATCAATTTGTAATCAATGTGTTTTGTGTTGATGCTTGGTGCTGTTGATGTCGTATTCGGAAGGCAAATTTATTAAAATTTTCGCAAATGCGCAAAAATGTGTTGGAGCGAAGGGAAAAATGCCTATTTTTGCAGCGCAAAAGGGAGCTTAGCTCAGTTGGTTCAGAGCACCTGCCTTACAAGCAGGGGGTCGCTGGTTCGAATCCAACAGTTCCCACGCTGAAAATGAGGAAGTTACGAAAGTGACTTCCTTTTTTTATTTGGCAATTATTTACATTTTGACCTAATTGTTGATTGCCTGTGTATTGTCAACTGACATGCAGCATCTTATAGTGATGTGATTCCTGTTACACCATATGACAATGTAGGGCATACACATGACACACATATATAGATGGATGTTGTTGCCCTACCCGACGCTTCGTTTATATAGGGTTACAAAAGTGTGGCCTCTGCAGTCAGCGGGACAAAATATAGTTGCCAAATGTAAAGTCAGGTCTGCTATCGTTCAGATAATCTATATTTTATATCAATCCTTTTCGCTACAGTGTTGCTGCCGTTTACCATCAACGAAAAAGACCGACTATTGTCGGTCTTTTGTCAATTAGTTAATGATTTTATTCCTTCACGAACTTCACGGTAGCGTTGCCGTTGAGTGATTTCACGTTGACGAAATACATGCCGCTGACAAGATTTTCGAGATTCATCGAAGTGAGTCCGTTGGCCTTGCTTTGGCGATAGACCACTTGGCCTACGTTGTTGTATATCACGATTTCGCAATCTTCTTCAGGCAGGTTAATGCTGAACGAACCGTTGTTCGGGTTGGGGAAGATGGCCATTTCATCTGTTGTGACTTCGGTCGTGATGGCGATGACTTCGGTTGGGGGGAACGAGATGTAGTCAATCCAAACGCAGTCGCTGCCTGATGAAGCAGCATAGTCTTTCTTATATGTCCAGTTGAGGGTGTGGCGTCCGGTTGGGATATTGAATGTCTCTTTGCTCCAAGCTACTTCACCGCTCCAATTGCCCATTTCGTTGCCGTCGATGAAGAACTTCAGCTTGTCGTAGTCATGTTCTGACGACACTTTCTTGTAGAAACTCACTTCGCCATCGGCTTGAACATCGAGTACGATGGAGAGTTCCACTTGCTGGCTGTCGTTGATGTCGCCCGATTTGGCGCAGTAGTTGCCTTCGTAAGGATTTTCGCTGACTACGGTCCAAGGGTGGGTGTATTGGTTGAGGTTCCAGTCGAACTTCGAGAAATCGCCAGTTTCCCAGTCTTCGGTGACGCTGCCCACTGAGAAGATGAACGATCCGTTGGTGAGGTACTGGCCGGAATAGGCGGCGAGGATGAGCTCGTAGCCGATGCCTACTTGTGCGTTTTCTGAGACACTGAAAGTGAAATCTACAGAGAACTCTTGTCCTGGCTCGACATTCCCAATGGAGAAGATGTTTTGGTCGAAACTGATTTCAGGTGCCGAGCAATAAACACCGAACATGGTGTTAGGGGTAAGGCTCATGCCCGTGTTCACGCAGGTGAAATGGATGTTGCCTGTCTCGCCTGGATTGACGGAGAAACTGCTTTGTGGGATGATTTCGAAAGATGGAGCGCCCACGATGATGGTGAAGTGACTGTCCCAGACATCAGTGCCATCGGTGCAGCTCAGGTTGAAAGTGACGTGGGTGGCATTCGGGATGTCGTCGCTGACCACGAAGGTGAAGGCATTGGCAAGTTCGATGGTGGCATTGCCGCCAATGGTGCTGATGCTTTCGGTGTCGTCGGTGATGGCGATGTATTCAGGCTTGTCGCAGGTGAGGGTCGCCACGACGTTATTGGCTGCTACGTTACCTGCATTTTTCACACTCATGTTGAGGGTCTGTGTCTCATTGAAATCCACATGTCCGTCTTCGTCATTGAGCGAGTAGCTGTAATAGATGACGTATGCAGTATTGCTTGGGATTGCTGACATCTCAAAGGTTTGAGGCCATGCGTTTATGCCTGTCACAATGAGCTTCAGGTCACCGACAACGTCGATGGCGGGGTCGAATGTCAATTCTGCCACGCCGTTTTCATCCGTCATCCCAAAGGCAATCATTTCTTCGCCATAAAAAATGCTGCAGCGGAATCCCATAAGGCCATTTCCAGCTTCGTCGCTCACGGTGACTTGGGTGGAAGTCGTTCCGATGACGAGTTGGCTTGTGTAGTGAACTTCAGGGTTGAAAGGCTCGTCTTGCCATGGGCTGACGGCCACGTCGCCGAGGATGTTGAGGTCATAGAAGTTCCAGCGCAAGGCGCCTTCTTCGTGTTGTCCAGGAGCGTTCACCCAAGGAGCGGTCATGCACTTGCCTTCGGCCATAGCCATGCCGATGAACGGGATGCGGTCGTTCATGTAGGCGTCGGTGGTCTCGCGGTGAAGGTGAATAGATGGACCTTCGGTCTGGCCTTCGTTGAACCAGCCGTAACGCGAGTTGCCGATGACGCTGACGGCGAAGTTGCTGATGGTAGTCATGTCTTCGAGAATGCAGTGCTCGTCGAAGGCACCGCAGTCGCAACCGCTGGTGTGGAAGAAGGTGTAGTTGTGGTCAACGCCGTTGGCGCCTGAGAAGTCGGAGTTGTTGATGCCATACCAACCAGCTACATAGCTTGAATTGGCGTGACCATCATGGTGGACATATTGGCAACCTTCGTTGATGGCGTTGCGTAGAGCGACACCGTTCCATGTGAAATCTTCTTCGTAGAGGCGAACGTAGTCGTAGTCTTCCGGCATACCGAGGGTGGTGTAGCCGTTGTCGTCGTGCAAACCGATGAGAAGCTCAAGGTATTGGCTTCCGTTTGTATTGGGATTGTCGTATAGATGCTCGCCGCCAAGGATGATTCTGTTGAACTCGCCAAGAATAGGACTTTGCTGGTAGGTTAGCGTTTTATGCAGGATGTGTTCAAGTTGCGTGTTGTTGTTGAAGCACATACGTGCGATACCGATTTCTGGGCAAAGGTCTTCTTCATCGATTTCACCCCAGATATGGTTGCCGTTGGCATCCCAGTTGCCGTCCAAAGCGCAGTAGTAAAGGTCGGCAGGAATGTCGTCGGTGTAGGTGCTGCTTGAGTAGGCGGTGCAACGCAAGCCGCGGTAAGGGATGAGGTCAACGTCACCGCCGAGGTTTACCATGATGATGCCGTTATTCTGGTATTCTTGGATGATGAAGTTGCGAATCTTTTCTTGGTTGTCGTAGCCTGTCATCGAGGCATAGATGCTTTCCACATCGACAACATGGGTGCGGATGCCTATGCCTTCGTAGAACTTCACATATTCGTCAAAGGCATTGACGTATGACGAAGGCGTGATGACGAGCAACTCATAGCCAGGAACGGCTCTGCCTCTGCTGAGGTAGGTCTCGAGGTTGTCGTTGTTTTGGGCCATGCGCTTGACGCTGTTGACAATCATCGGATTGTTCCAAAGCATGGCGGAGTGGTCGCCGCGCTCCGATTGGGTCATGACGCGAACCACAGCTGTCTGTGCGTAATAGACCTTGCCTGTTTCAGGGATGTAACGTACTGGGCTGAAGGCTGAGAAAGCGAAAGCAAAGCCATTACGATAGCTGGTGCTGACTTCACCATGATTGACGGTAGGATAAACTTTGCTTGAACGATAGATATTTTCATTCTTCACAAATTCAGTCGCTTCGGGCTTGGAATACGGGCGAGCGGGCTGATAGGGATAGAGTTGGTATTCGCCACAGAGTTCGACGAAATCGCGCAGTTCCACTTCAATGTTCTGTGCTTCAGCGCCCATGGGCAAAAGCAAGCTCACCGATTGGTAGGGGATGCTCGGGTCGCCAGCGTTGGCACTCTGCATGCAACCAGGGAACTGGATTTGTTCATAACCGTTGATGTGGCTGATGGTAGGTGTATCGAAGTGATAAGCCATTTCGGTCATGTGAAGATACATGTCCTTGTCGATGCAGTTCGACCAAGTGATTTCCGACTCGCGAGGTTCTTGCAGTTCGCCATCGCGGTTGCCGGCATACACGCAGCCGATGCCATACTTATAGACACCAGGTTGGAGGTTGCCAAAACTCATGTCAATGAATACGGTGTCGTGCAATTCGCAAGCCAGCACTTCGGTGTTCTCGAGTGTGTAAGGTCCATCGTTATAGCAATTGGTACGATACAAGCGGAAATGCGAGAACGAACGTTCCGACATGGCTGGACCTTCGGCGATATAGACTTTGACGTATGGACTGTCTGGGTCGTCGGGGTCAGGAAAATATTCGGCGACCACATGGTCGTGCCCAGTTGGGATATAGCCTTGCGCCATGGTGTAACCCATGCCGAAGAATAGGGCAAAAACTAAGATGAGAAATGATTTCTTCATAGCTGTATTTCTTTTTGTTATGTTCAGTTTGAAATTGCAAATGGAGTCTTATTCTACGCTAACACGCTTCACGATGGTGCCATTTTCGGTGGTGAGTCGGAGCATATAGATGCCGGCGCCATAGCGGCTCAGGTCGATGGTGACGTTGCCATTGGTTTCGGTGTCATAGATGGTCTGTCCCATGGTGTTTATCACGGTGAGGCGTTGCAGACCTTCGGCTTCGATGTTGACAAGGCCATTTGTTGGGTTTGGATAGAGGTTGACGTTATCTTCAACATAACTACCCATGCCTAAAACGATGGCATCTGGAGGAAACACGAGGAAGTCGAGCCATGCGCAGTCTTGGCCATTGGAGGCTCCGGCGTCTTTGGCGTAGGCCCATTTCAATTGATGTTGTCCTTCGGGCAGAACGAAGGTGGCTTTCGTCCATCCTTCTTCGCCTGCCCAACGGTTCATCAGCTCGTCGTCGATATAGAAGGTGAGCCAGTCGTAGGCGGCTTCTGAAGAGACTTTGAAGTAGAAACTGAACTCGTTTTCGCAAGCCACTTCATAATCGAGCCACAGCGAAGCGCTTTGGTTGTCGCTCATCGATGGCGATTTTACGCAAAAGTCGCCTTCGTAGGCACCATTGCTGGCGATGGCCCAGTGGCGTTGGCTGAATTGCCAGTCGTATTTCGTGAAGTCGCCGGTTTCGAAGTCCTCTACTTCGCAACCTACATTGATGAAATGATGGTCGTTAGCGATGTATTTGCCGCAATAGGAAGCCAAGATAAGCTCAAAGGCGGTGGCTTCGGTCAAATCGTTGCCGACACTGAAAGTGAAATCAATGGTGGTTGTTTCGTCAGGGTTAAGCTCGCCAATAGTGAATTCATTCTCGTCAAAACTGATTTCGGGAGCGGAGCAATACACGCCAAAATGGGTGTCGTTGCTAAGGCTGCTGCCTGTGTTTTCGATGGTGAAATGCAAGGTGAGGGTCTCGCCTGGGTCAACGATGCCGTTCCCGTTGCCTTCAACCTCGTCCATGGTCACTTCCACGATCTTGAACGATGGTGCGTGTGCAATGATGCTGAATTGGCTATTCCATTCTTCGGTGCCATCGGTGCAGATAAGGGTGAAACTCACTTCGGTCATGTCGGGAACGCTGTCGCAAACCACAAATTCAAAGGCGTTTTCGATGCTTTGGTAGGCAAAGCTCTCGATGTTGCCCACCATAGCGTGTTCTTGTGTGACGGTGATGTATTCGGGCTGGTTGCATACCAATGTGGCGGTGACATTGTTGGCGTCGAGGTTACCCACGTTGCGGAAGACCATATTGATGCTATGGCTCTCATTGAAGTCGATTTGACCGTCTTCGTCGTTGAGCGTGATGTTGTCGTACATCACAAAAGAGCAGTCAACATGCGGGAAGTTGATGCTGAAATGTTGCGGCCAAGCACTCATGCCCGTGACGTACAAAGTGAGTGAGTCGGTACTGACGGTTGGGTAGAAGCCGATAATGGCGTGCCCGTCGTGGTCGGTGTTGGCCATGCCGATAAGGTCGCCATCGCCATCGAAAAGACGGCAGGTGAAGTTGAACACAGGATTGCCGTTCTCGTCTGTGACATCGACAGGAATTCGGTCTGTGCCGACTTGAATTTCAGAAGGGTAATTGACGTTTGGAGTGAAAGGCTCGTCGAACCAAACGGTAGCAGAACCGTCACCGAGGGCGTTGAGTGCATACATGGTCCAGCGCATAGTGCCGATTTCCCCATTCATCGTGATGTAAGGAGCGGTCTGTATCTTGCTTTCCTTAAAGGCGTTGCCCAAATCCGGGATGCGCTCGTGAACGTAGGCATCGACCAGTTCGCGGTTGAAGTGAGCCGACGAGGCATCACCAGCGGTGCTGTACCATCCATAGCGCGAGTTACCGGTGGCAGCAATGATGCCAGTCTCGTTTCTCACCATGCATTCAAGGATGCAATCGTCAGCGAAGTCGCCACAAATGCAGCCTTGACTTTGGAAGAAAGTGTAATTGTGGTCAACGCCATTGGCAGTTATGAAAAGCTGTGGGGTGATGTCCCAGTTGTACCATCCGGCCACATAGTTAGTATTGGCGTGGCCGAAGTGGTTGACGTATTGTGTGCCGCCGCGCATGTCGTCGCGGAGTTCGTCGGCATTCCACCAATGGTTGGGCGTTTCGTAAACGCGGTGAATGTCATATATTTCTTCTTCGTATCCGTAGGTGGTGTAGCCGTTGAAGTCGCTCATGCCAACGAGGCGTTCAAGGTCGGATGAGGCATAATAGCCATCGCCGAGGTGTTCGCCAGCGAAGGTGGTGGTGTGGAACTCGCCGAGGACAGGGGTGGTGAGGTAACTGAAGGTCTTGCCGAGGATGATTTCCAAATCGTTGGCGTTGTTGAAGGGCAGACGTGAGATGGCAATCTCTGGCAGGAGGTCGTCTTCACCGATTTCGCCCCATTTGTTGTCGTTGTCGTCGTTCCATGTACCGTCGAGAGCTGCATAGTAAAGGTCGGATGGGACATGATCGTCGTAGCCGTCTTGGGCATGGCACCAAAGGCTGCGGTATGGCACGAGGTTTACATCGCCACCAAGAACAACTGA
Organism: uncultured Bacteroidales bacterium; assembly: GCA_937896505.1. Classification (GTDB taxonomy): domain Bacteria; phylum Bacteroidota; class Bacteroidia; order Bacteroidales; family F082; genus Limimorpha. The sequence goes on from CALBNP010000195.1 coordinate 37,455, forward strand.
TTGGATGCCTGACTTTTCGTATTCATCAATAATGTAGTTGCGAATCTTCTCTTGGTTGTCGAGACCCGTTCCGTTGGCATAAATGCCTTGGGTTGATGCCACACGCACGCGGATGCCGCGCTCGGCGTAAAGCTCAATGTATTGGTCGAAAGAGGCAACATAGTTTTCAGGCGTGATGACAAGCACTTCGTATTCGGGAAGGGCGCCGTTGCGGCGGCTGTAGGTGGATAACAGACCATCGTTTTGGGCGAGTTTGTTCATGCTGCGAGTGTTCTCTGGACGCAACCAGAGTTTGCTGTTGTGGTCGGCGCGCGAAGCGGTGGTCTCCACTTTCACTCTGACCGTGGTGGCATAGCTCACGGTGCCGTTGGCAGCCACATAACGCAATGGGGTGAAGCCGCTGAAGGCAAAAGCGACACCATTAATAAAATAGGTGTGGACTTCGCTGTCGGTTTTCTTCGGGTAGCTTTCTGCCGAACGATAGATGTTTTCGTTTTTTACAAACTCAAACGGACTATCGGCGGATATGGGACGGTCGGGCTGCGTAGGGTAGAGGTTGAAAGGCGTGTCTAATGTCACGAAGTCACAATACTCGATGCTGATGGATTGTGCTTCGGTGCCTTGTGGCAACATCAGGCTGACGGCTTGCCAAGGCAAGATAGGCTCGCCTGCCTCTCCAGTAGGACGGCAACCTTCAAAATTGACGATCTGGTAGCCATCGATGGATTTGACTATCGGGCTGCCATAATGATAGCTCTGCTCGATGGTTTGCGCCATTGCAAAAGCGCAAATCATTGAACCAAAAATAGAAAACAATGCCTTTTTCATGGTATTATGTGTTTGTTTTGTTGTCCCATTTTGCCGTAGAGACGCGCCATGGCGCGTCTCTTAATTATTCGTATTCTATTTTAAATAGAGACGCGCCATGGCGCGTCTCTACATACAATTATATTATTCAACAATCATTTTCATTATTTCAACCCCATTACCGTTTTGGATCTGCACGAAATACATTCCCTTGCTTTGGAGGTTGATTTGTTGGTAGCCGCTCACGTTGTCGCGTTGCATGATGGTTTGGCCGAGGGCGTTGAAGATGGTGATGTTGCAGCCGTCGTCAGCCAAGGCGATGGTGAATTGCCCTTGGTTAGGGTTAGGATAGATGGCGTTTTGCTTTTCGTTGACGTTGCTTTCCACGCTAGTGATGATGCTGGTAGGAGGGAAGGTGATGTCGTCAATCCAAACGCAGTCTTGTCCTGATACGGCGTTAGGACTCTTGTCGTAACGGAATTCAACAGTGTGCGAGCCTTCAGGCAGAGGATGTGAGAAGAGGGTCCAGTCTTTTTCTTGGTCCCAGAAATCAACAACTTCATCATCGATGAGGAAAACCAAGTAGTCGTGTTTGTAAGTCGAGGTCTTGAAGTAGAAGCTGATTTCGCCAAAAATGTGGGTGTCAAAACTGATGATGAGACTTGAGATTTCGTTGTCACCGATTTCGCCCGAACGGGCTGAGTGCTCGCTGTCGTGTCCTTCGTTGTCGATGAACCATGGTAAGTCGCCGCCATGTTCCCATTCAAACGAGCTGAAGTCGCCCGTCTCGAAGGTTTCTGTTGCCTGTCCCACCGAGAAAGTGTATTCGTATGGAATGGTATAAGCACCTGAGCAAAGGTTGAATTGGATTTGATAGATGCTGCCGTCGGTGATATCGTTGGCGCAGGTAAAGGTGATGGCGGTGTTGAATGTTTCGTTGGCATCGATTTCACCCACCAGGATGTTGCTGTCAAGGATGGTAATGTCATCGCTTTCGCATGTTGCTGTAAGATGGGCGTTGGGAGCAAGGCTGTGCCCTTCGTTGATGCCTTTCACAGTAAGGATGATGGTTTCACCTTGTTCGATGATGCCGTTGTTATTGCCTTGGATGTCATTTTGGATGATGTCGGTGAAATGAAGTTTCGGAGCTGATATGTAAAGCGGAAATTCAGTTGACCATTCGTTTCCATCGGCTGTACAAGTGATATAGAAAACCACCCTTGTTTGGTCGGGCACGTTTTCGCTGATAGTAAAGCTAAAGGCATCGGTGGGAATGATGTAGCCGTTTGTGTGCATGATGTTGTCTTTATGGACGTGCCCAGCGTTGATGGTGATGTATTCGCTATCGCACCTCAGGTCGATGTCAACATCGCTAACGTCCTGTAGGCTTGGGTTGATGACCTCGGCAAACAGGCCATAATTTTCGCCGTATTCGGCTATATCGTTTCCATTGCCATTATCGATGAAGTTATAGAGTCGGGTATAAAGGAAAGGCTCGTCGGTAAGTCCTTTCACTGGTAGATGACGTGTCCATGCACTCATGCCAGTGACTACGAGGTCGATGTCACCAATGGGTTCGTTGGGGTCGGTGAAAACGATTTCGGCATATCCGTCACTGTCGGTAATACCGAATCCGATGAGCTCGCCGTCTTTGAAGTAACTGCAACGGAATCCTTCGAGAGGTTCGTTCCTGTGTTTCACGGTAACCGCTGTGCTGCATCTTTGCCTGATGCCAGGTGCGTAGTAAACTTCTGGAATGAAAGGCTCTTCAAACCAAGGTGCCAATGCGCCGTCGCCTAAGATGTTGAGACAGTAGATGTTCCATCTGAAGCAGCCTTCTTCACCCCACATGGTTACCCAAGGAGCAGTGGCTATCTTGGCTTCGCGCATTGCCATGCTGATGATAGAAATTCTGTCATTGCAATAGGCGTCAACGAGTTCGCGGTGGATGTGTGCTGCCATGCCATCGCCCCAAGGTGAATACCATCCGTAGCGTGAGTTGCCTGCCGTAACAACGAAACCTGTCGGGATGGTGACCATCTTTTCAAGCACGCAGTTGTGTGGAAAGTCACCACAAATACAACCGTGGGAATGGAAAATCATGAAGTTGTGGTTAATGCCATCGTTCCCTGCAAAGTAGTTGTTGCCCATCATGCTGCCGGTCCAGCCAGCAACGAAGTCGGCATTGGCGTGGCCAACGTGGTGGACGTATTGTCCGCCAGTGCCTATCACTTTCTTGAATTCGCTGCCGCTCCAGTTGATGCTTGGCGTGGCGTAGTATTTCTTGAAATCGTAATCTTCTTGATACCCGACGGTGGAGTAGTCGTAATCGGAGCATTCGCCGATGAGACGTTCCATGTCGTCGCTGCCGTAATAGCCATCGCCGAGGTGCTCGGCACCGAGGATTGGGGAGGTGAACTCGCCTAACACGGGCTCTTCAAGGTAGCTGAAGGTCTTGTGTAGGATGATGTCGAGCTGTTCTTGGTTGTTGAAAGGGAGACGCCCGATGCCGAGTTCGGGCAGCAGGTCGTCTTCGCCGACTTCGCCCCATTTGTCGTCGTTGTCATCGTTCAGGGTGCCGTCTAATGAGACATAGTACATGTCAGCAGGCAGTTGGTCTTCGTAGCCTTCTTGGGCGAAGCACCAAAGGTTGCGGTAAGGCACGATGCTGACGTCGCCGCCGAGGCTGACCATCATGATGCCGGATTTCTCATATTCGTCAATGATATAGTTGCGTATCTTCTCTTGGTCATCGCGGCCTTCCGTCTCTGCGTAGATGTCTTCTAAGGTAGCCACGCGGGTACGGATGCCCTTGTTGTTGTATAATGCCACATATTCCTCTAACGGCTCTACCCAGTCGGCAGCCGTGATGAGCAGCATGTCGTAGCCTGTGACTTCGCGTCCTCTCATATTAATATAGGTGTTCAGGACGTCGTTTTGGGCGAGGCATTGGGCAGCTGTCTTGTTTTCGGGCGTGAGCCAGAGCTTGCGGCTGTTGTCGGCGCGTGAGGCTTGAATCGAAACGATGGCTTTCACGGTTGTGGCATAGCTGACCTTGCCGGTAGCGGGCACATATTGCATGGGTGTGAAGCCGCTGAAAACAAATCCGATGCCGTTGAGCACTTGGTTGTTCACTGTCTTCTCGATTTCCGAAGGGAAGAGCTCGGTGGAACGATACAAGTCTTCATTCTTCGAAAATGGAATGACTCGTGTCTCGGAAATCGGCCGTGGAAGTTGGGCTGGCATCAAGTTGTAGTTGCCTTCCATCTCGACGAAATCGCTGAAAACGAACTCGATGGATTCGGCCTCGTAGCCTTGTGGCAGCATCAGGCTGACGCTTTGCCAAGGCAACATCGGATTGCCCGCCATGCCCGAAGGGATGCAGCCTTTGAAGTTGATTTGCTGATAATTGTCAATAGTGTTGCTGACGATAGGCTGATTGAAGTGGTAAGTGTGTTCGATGGTCTGCGCAAAACCGATGAGGCTCATGGCCATTAGAACGAAAAAGAAAAATGCTTTTTTCATTTGAATGAATTTTGTCGCAAAAATAATGAAATTATGGATAATATTGCAAAGAAAATTGGTGATTTGCCATGAGTTGCCGATAACTTGCGATTAGCGATTGTCCAAAAGCAAAATATTTCAAAAATAATTTGTTTTTGTTCAAAATAAAGTCCTACCTTTGCACGTTCAATTTTCTGAAAGAACGAACATTTGTTTTACATAAAACCTTTAATTAAAGTAATAAAATGAAAGTAAATGACATTATGGTCGCTCTGGAAAAGAAACATCCAGGCGAAAATGAGTATCTGCAATCAGTACGCGAAGTGCTCGAATCAATCGAAGAAGTCTATAACCAGCATCCTGAATTTGAAGCTGCTAAGATCGTTGAACGTCTTGTTGAACCAGATCGCATCTTCACATTCCGTGTGACTTGGGTTGACGACAAAGGTGAAGTCCAGGTTAACCTTGGCTACCGCGTCCAGTACAACGCTGCCCTCGGCGCTTACAAAGGCGGTCTCCGTTTCCACCCAGCAGTCAACGTTTCAATGCTGAAGTTCTTGGGCTTCGAGCAAATCTTCAAGAACAGCCTGACCAACCTGCCTCTCGGCGGTGGTAAGGGTGGTGCAGACTTCGACCCAACAGGCAAGTCAGACGCTGAAATCATGCGTTTCTGCCAAGCTTTCATGTATGAACTGTGGCGCAACATCGGTGCTGACCAAGATTCACCAGCTGGTGACGTCGGCGTTGGCGGCCGTGAAATCGGTTACCTCTATGGCGCTTACAAGAAGCTCGCTCGCGAACACAGCACAGGCGCTCTGACTGGTAAGAGCTATGGCTGGGGTG
>CALBNP010000196.1 GCA_937896505.1 uncultured Bacteroidales bacterium
TGGCGAGGAGCTGTTTGGTGTCCTTAGGCAGGCAGTAGCCGCCATAGCCGAAGCTCGGGTTGTTGTAGTGCGAGCCGATGCGTGGGTCGAGGCAGATGCCATCAATGATATTCTGGGTGTCGAGGCCTTTCACCTCGGCATAGGTGTCGAGTTCGTTGAAATAGCTCACGCGCAAGGCGAGATAGGTGTTGGCGAAGAGTTTCACGGCTTCGGCTTCCTTCATGCCCATGAACAGGGTCGGGATGTCCTCCTTGATGGCGCCCTGCTGCAGCAATGCGGCAAACTCATGTGCCTTGGCTTCGAGGTCAACGCTTACCAGCGACTCGATGGCGGCATTCTCCGCTTCATAGTTCCTGATGGGTTTTGGGTAGCCGACGATGATACGGCTCGGATAGAGATTGTCGTACAAGGCCTTGCTCTCCCTGAGGAACTCTGGTGAGAACAGCAGGTTGAAGTGCTTCACGCCCTTGGCGGCATACTTCACATAGAGGCTGCGGGTATAGCCCACCGGTATGGTGCTCTTGATGACCATCACGGCTTCGGGGTTGACGCTCAGCACTAGGTCGATGACCTCTTCCACATTGCTTGTGTCGAAGAAGTTCTTCTGCGGGTCGTAGTTGGTTGGGGCTGCGATGACGACAAAGTCGGCATCCTTGTAGGCGGCAGCGCCATCGAGGGTGGCGGTGAGGTCGAGAGGCTTCTCGGTGAGGTATTTCTCGATGTATTCGTCCTGAATGGGTGATTTCTTCTGGTTGATGAGGCTGACCTTCTCGGGGACGATATCAACGGCCACCACATGGTTGTGTTGTGCCAAAAGGATGGCTATCGAAAGACCGACATAGCCGGTTCCTGCTACTGCGATGTTCATTATCTGTTATTCTTATTTATTTTTTGATAGATTTGAAAAAAACAGTAAAAACACTCTTGTGTGATGGGCTTTTTCAGAGCCTTTATGCTGTCAAGCCACCCCGAAGTTTCAAGCGAGCTTGGCCTTCGAGCCGTCTTGCCAACATAAACCCCTGCGGGGCTTCCATCCCCCAAGAGCAAAAACATTAAAAAACAGCCTACCGGACGCTAAGCTTTCCATGTAATTCTGTGAACAACTCATACATCCTTAATCGTAATCAGAAGGCGTACATCTGGTTGGTTTTCGAGTCAAGGTAGTATCTTTCGCACTCGTCCATGATTGGAGCGAAGTTGTAGAGGATTCCTATGCTGACCTTTGTAAGCCTCATGTAGTTCCAAAGCTGTTGCCTTTGCTCAGGACCGATGTGCTCCACGGCCTTACATTCAACAAAGACATTGCTAAGGCACTTGAAATCGACATAATGTCTATGATTGATGCGTTGGTTGTGGAAGTTTATAGAGAAGTAGAACTCCCTTTCGTGTTCGATGTTCTGTTCCTTGAGGACAATCTCTAGGGCATCTTGGTACATGTACTCGTTGAGGAAAGGTCCCATCTCTTTGTGCACAGTCTGGCAACACCCAATGATAGGATAGGTCATACCTCTCAGTTGATCCGTAAGAGAAGGGTTGCAGTCCTTTAGCTTTTGGATGTTGTAATTCATAGTACAGATAGTGCCAAACCAGTTTGGAAGTTATGTTTTTGAATGTTTTTTCTTTAGGGCTACAAGAACCTGTAGGGTTGGACGAGATGAGTTGGAATCAAGGCCGAATTCATTCGAGTCTTGGTTTCAACTCGTCTTGGCCAAGGCTTGAAAAGCCTGTAGTCCTAAAGTGTTTTTCTTGTTTTTTTCATTATTTACTAATGTCTTAACGCTTCATCTGGTCAGCCACATGGAGAAACTCTTCAACATTCATCTGCTTGAGGAAGATGAGGCCATGGGTGGCGCGGATGAGTGGATGCTGGTTTTCGTAGAAGTAGTCCTTGCCAAGCAAGAGTTGCACATCCTTGAGTTGCCGTACCCAGATGCTTTCTGAGAGTTCGCTGAAGGTGCCGTCGAAGTTGGGGTTGGGGAACTCGGCTTCCACCTGGGTGAGGTAGCTGTCGCGGAAGGCCTTCTCGATGACGGCGAAGTTGTTGAGCGACACGGGTACGATGGTATTGGCTTCTTCGAGTGCGAAGGTGGACCACACGTTACGATAGCCCATGATTTTGAGTTGGCTGAGGTCGGCTTCCTCGTTCCATGCCTCGATGGCCTTGGCGATGGTCTGCAGCACCTTGTAGTGGGTGTTGGTGGGACCGACATCCATGGGATCCATGATGACGCTGATGGTGGTCGGTTTGATGGCATGCAGCTGCTGTAGCACAGGCTCCACGTCGCGTTCGCGGTTCGGGAAGTCGTGGCTGTCCTTATAGAAACCGAGATGCAGGTGATGCACGTTCTTCACGCTGACGCCCGTGTAGGCCCACACGAGTTCTTCCTCGAATTCGCGTATCGTGCCTTTGAGTTGCTGCAGCTCAGGGTCGTCGTGGGCTTTTGGAGGCTCGTTGACGAGGAGTTGCTGGGCAGCTTCGAAGCGGGAGACGAGTTCGTCGAGGTTGTTGGGACGCCAGATGCCTACGGCATTGCGCAAGAAGCGGTGGCAGAAGCCTCGACGCATCTCATGGCTGTTCTTGCCGGCTACGTTGTCGAGGTAGTGATAGACGTCCTTGTCGCGCTTCAAGCGGTAGCCTTGCTCGAAGAAGTCGGGGTAGATCACCATCTGTATCTCGCCTTGGCGCAGATAGTTGAGGGTGTCGTCGATGGCTTGGCTGAGGTAGTCGTTATTGACCGAATTGTAGCCCGAGGTGGCGATGCCGAAGTGCACCTCGTTGCTGGGGCAGCGCAACTGGCGGTTGATGATCGGCATGATGCCGAGCATGATGTCGTCGTGGTGTGGTCCCGTGTTGAAGATGACTTCGTTCTCGAAGGGTTTTACACCACGTTGCAGCTTGACTTTCACATGGTCGATGACGGCTATCACATCTTTAGGCTCGGTGAGGCCTAAGCATGCGCATTCGGCATCAGAGCATAACTCTTCGGCCGTGAGTTTATGAGCATAGCGGTTGAGACGCTTGCAAAGTGCTAATATAGCGCGTTCAGCCTCTGCTATATATTCGTTATAGTTCAAAACTTTAATGGTTTAAAAAACACGATTACAGTCTTCCGTCGATGACATTGCGTGGCAACACGCCTTTAACATCGTAGATGACTCCGTTTGCTTTCACAAGGCTCTTGACGTCAAGTTCGAGGAAGTTGTTGTGGGCGACACCGAGGATGATGGCGTCAAACTGGTCTTTCGGAAGTTCGTTTGTTACCTCAATGCCATATTCGTGCATCACTTTTTCCTTGTTGGCCCATGGGTCGTAGATGGTGATGTTGTGGGTGTATTCTGCTAAGGTGTGATAGATATCCACTATCTTGGTGTTGCGGATATCGGGGCAGTTCTCCTTGAAGGTGATGCCCAAGATGAGTATCTTGGCGTCTTTCACCATCACGCCTTTCTTGTTCATGCATTTGATGGTCTGGTTGGCAACGTAGGCACCCATGCCATCGTTCAGGCGACGTGAGGCATGCATCACGCGTGGCAGAACACCATATACTTGTGCTTTCTCAATCAGGTAATATGGATCGACCGAGATGCAGTGACCGCCAACAAGACCAGGGCTCAACTTGATGAAGTTCCACTTTGAGGCGGCAGCATCGATAACGTCGTGGGTGTCGATACCCATGGTGTTGAAGATTTTGGCCAGTTCGTTCATGAAGGCGATGTTGACGTCGCGTTGCGAGTTCTCGATGATTTTGGAAGCTTCAGCCACCTTGATGCTTGGAGCCTTGTGGGTTCCGTTGACCAGAACGCTGTTGTAGATGGCATCAACGTAATCGGCTATTTCGGGTGTTGAGCCAGAAGTCACTTTGCGGATTTTCTCTACGGTGTGTTGCTTGTCGCCTGGGTTGATGCGCTCGGGGCTGTAGCCTGCAAAGAAATCGACGTTGAACTTGAGTCCTGACACTCTTTCAACAACAGGTAGGCATTCTTCTTCGGTCACGCCAGGATAGACGGTGCTTTCATAGACTACGACATCGCCTTTGCTGATGACCTTACCTACGGTTTCGCTAGCGCCCCAAAGAGGCTTGAGGTCGGGACGGTTGTTTTCATCGACAGGTGTTGGGACGGCTACAACATAGAAGTTGCAGTCCTTGATATCGTCGAGTTTCGTGGTGCAGCGGAAGCTATGGTTCTTGATGGCGTCTTGCAGCAATTCGTCGCTTACTTCAAGGGTGGCATCATGGCCAGCCATGAGAGCGTCAACACGAGCTTGGTTCATGTCGAAACCTATTGTTTCATGCTTGGTTGAAAAAAGTCGTGCCAAAGGCAACCCCACATAACCTAGGCCAATGACACAAATTCTTGTTTCTTTCATATTTGCAAATGTATTGTTGTCTTTATTTACTGAATGTGTCGGAAGTGATTTCTTCCTTGCATTCTTCGATGACTTTGAGGAGATATTGTCCGTATTGGTTTTTCAGCATGGGTTTGGCAATCTCGCGCATGCGTTCTTCCGTAATCCAGCTGTTGCGGTAGGCGATGCCTTCCAAGCAGGCAATCTTCAGCCCTTGGCGCTTCTCGATGACTTCCACAAAGGTGGAAGCTTCGCTCAACGAGTCGTGTGTGCCAGTGTCGAGCCAGGCAAAGCCACGGCCAAACACCTGGACCTTCAGCTCGCCATCTTCAAGGAAGCGTTGGTTCACCGTGGTGATTTCAAGCTCGCCACGTGCTGATGGCTTGATGGTCTTGGCTACTTCGACGACCTTGTTGGGGTAGAAATAGAGTCCCACCACGGCATAGTTGCTCTTAGGCTCCTTGGGTTTCTCTTCTATGCTGAGGCAGTTGCCTTTCTTGTCGAACTCGGCCACGCCATAGCGCTCGGGGTCGGCTACCCAATAGCCAAACACGGTGGCTTTCTGGTTTTTTTCGGCATCTTCTACGGCCTGACGCAGTAGGTTGGTGAACCCTGAACCATGGAAGATATTGTCGCCCAAGACCAAGCAGGCACAGTCGTCACCGATGAACTTCTCGCCAATGATGAAGGCTTGTGCGAGACCATCGGGAGAGGGTTGCTCAGCATACTCGAAACGTACACCATAGTCGGAGCCATCGCCAAGGAGACGCTTGAAACCAGGCAGGTCTTGTGGCGTGGAGATGATGAGTATCTCGCGAATGCCAGCCAGCATCAGGGCTGAAATAGGATAATAAACCATGGGTTTATCATATATCGGAAGCAATTGCTTCGAAACGCCCTTGGTGATAGGATACAACCGGGTACCGGAGCCTCCGGCGAGAACTATTCCTTTCATGTTTATTTGATTTTTATTGATTGCTATTTTGTTACTGTCTCTTACTTCCAGCCGAAGGGGTGTCCGCTGAGAGGCAACTTGGCCATGGGATGGTAGTCGCCGCGAAGGCCGATAGGCGTTGCGTTGCGAATGTCATACACCGTCTGGATGCACGGACGGGCTTCGGCGATACCAAAGCCGCGGCCTGCGAGAATCTCTTCGTAACTCTTGGTGTGCAGTTCGGTGAAGCCTTGGCTGAATTCGAATTCGTCGCCATCGATCGTGATGGTGCGGTAGGTGCGTTTCTCGCCTTCGACGGCATTGTCGGGCAAGGTCTCGGCATTGATGCTCAGGAAGTAGCGCACACGGGCCTGCTTGAGTTCGAGATAGCCTGCCACACGGTCGTGCGAAGCCACGTGGACGATGTTCTTCTGCACGGGACCGAAAACCCATTGCAGCATGTCGTAGAAGTGCACGCCGATGTTGGTGGCTATGCCGCCGCTCTTGTTGACGTCGCCTTTCCATGAGGTGTAGTACCAATAGCCACGTGAGGTGATATATGTTAGATCGACATCATAGACCTTGTCCTTCGGGCCTTCTCCGATTTTCTTTTTGAGGGCCACAATCTTGTCGTGCAGGCGCAACTGAAGGATGGTGTAGGCCTTATGGCCTTGGCGTTCTTCAACTTTCTGTAGTGCATCGATATTCCATGGGTTCAGCACGACAGGTTTCTCGCAGATGACATCGGCACCAAGGCGCAAACCGTAGCGTGTGTGGGCATCGTGAAGATAGTTTGGTGTGCAGACGCTCACATAGTCGATTTGCTTGCCTTCGTCCTTGAGTTTCGTACAATGACGGTCGAAAAGTTCTTGCTCGGTGAAGAAAGAAGCTTTCGGAAAATAACTATCCATGATGCCGACACTGTCGTTCTTGTCATAAGCGGCAACGAGGTCGTTACCAGTATCTTTTATTGCTTTCAAATGGCGTGGAGCGATGTAGCCGCCAACGCCAATGATGGCAAATTTTTTCATATTTAGTGTTTTAATGATTTCTATTTTGTAGGAAACAAATCTGTCACAAATTGTTCAATAATTTTTTTGTTGTTATAGTTATCAGAAGCGACCTAATCGGTCTTTTCTGAGAAAAGCGTTGCTTTTCAACCTCTTATTAACTCAATGGAATTTGATAATCCGTCGAGCCGATACTTTTCAGCATGAAGGTGATTCGGCTCTCCGAAATTTATGAGTATTCCATATTTGCTTTTGGTGATTTTCATATAGTTGAAAAGTTGAGCTCTATGTTCTTTCAGCAATTCTGAGGTCGCTTTTAACTCAACAATAATGTCGTCATAACAAATGAAATCAGCTTTATAGGTTTTATTGAGCTTTTGCCCATGAAAATACATGAGTAGATCTTTTTCTCTTTCCCAAGGAATGGATTTTTCGGAACAAATCACAGAAAGGCACTCTTGATAGATGGGTTCAGAAAAACCTGACCCCAATTCATTGTATAGGCTCATTGCCGCTCCAATGATATTGTACATCTGTTGTTTATAGTCGTTTTCTGTTTTCATTCCAATGGATTTTTGAAAAAGAAGCACCTTTAGGTGCAATGCCGAAGGCAAAAGATTTATGCCCGATAAGGCTTTCATTATCGCTTTGCGACATGTCCGGCATGAATTTATGTCAAATTTGTGTAAGATTTGTTTCTAAAAGGAAATTTTATTCGGGAAACAAATCTGTCACAAATTGTTCAATAATCTTTCTTTTCGTGTCCGGCAGGCATTTGTATTAGATTTGTTTCAAAAAAAACTTACAAATTATTTTTCTCGATGTCCTTAAAGTATTTTACTGTGCCGTAGGTCATCTCATCGCAAGCAGCGTCGTCGCAAACGATAATGCCTTTCGGATGCATCTGCAGCACGCTGACCGTCCACATCTGGCTGACAGCGCCTTCGATGGCGTGAGCCAAAGCGCGTGCCTTGCCATGGCCGTTGGCCAGAATCATCACTTCGCGGCTGTCCATGACCGTACCCACTCCAACGGTGAGAGCGGTCTTTGGCACCTTATTAATGTCATTCTCGAAGAATCGTGAGTTGGCAATGATGGTGTCGGTTGTCAAGGTCTTGACGCGGGTGCGTGAGGTGAGGCTGCTGCCAGGTTCGTTGAAGGCGATGTGGCCATCAGGACCAATGCCGCCCATGAAGAGGTCGATGCCGCCATACGACTTGATTTTGGCTTCGTAACGGGCACATTCAGCTTCCAAATCCTCGGCATTGCCATTCAGGATGTTGACGTTTTCCTTCTTGATGTCGATGAGGCTGAAGAAATTGTTCCACATGAAGCTGTGATAGCTTTCCGGATGGTCTTCGGGAATGCGCACATATTCGTCCATGTTAAAGGTGACGACGTTTTGGAACGAAATCTTACCTTCCATGTGCAGGCGGATCAGTTCGCGGTAAGTGCCGATTGGCGTTGAACCCGTAGGCAAGCCCAAAATGAAAGGCTTTTCAGCCGTTGGATTGAATTTATAGATGGTTTCAACGATGTGGTTGGCAGCCCAACGCGACATTTCGTTGTAGTTGTTTTCAATGATGACTCTCATAAAATTAGTGATTTAAGATTAGTATATTTATAGATGATCTAAATTTTCAGTTTTCTACTCTAAGAACTTTCCACTTAAAAACTTTCCACTCTTACCCTCTGATTTCCTTAACGTGAGCAACGAATTGCTCTGTTTCTTCCTTGACTTGCTTCACGAAACTCGTCTGATCAATGGTTCCGATGACGGCAATTTTCTCTTCTTCGTTGCGGAATGTGGCATTGCGATACGGATTTTCATAGTCCTTCTTTCTCGACTCATACACTTGATTGCAAATGAATTGCTGGATTTCAACTGCCTTATCGAGCGTTTCGTTCCACGCTTCCTGACTTAGGTTATCAGTTTGAAGCAGATACAGCAACGAAAGGTAGGAATGACGCAACTTTTCCTGCTGATAGTTTTCCCACAACTCGTTGTAACGCTGATGGATTTCGTCCCAAGTGTTGAGAACGCCTTCGTTGATGTCGTTGCGAAGCTGTTCGACATATTCATTAGGCATCATCTGTCCACCAAGATTGATCCACTCGCGGAGGCGCTTGCCTTCAAACATATTATTGAGTTTTTCTATGCTATTTTCCTTGTTTTCATCAAGATAATTAATGATGTTCTTTACGGCATAGTACAAGATCATTTCGCCGTAAGCGTTGTATGCTTTGCGAGGTTTCAGGATTCTCACTTTACGTTTGCCTTTCTCCATGCCTTCGCCGAAAACCTCAAGCGAATCGACATATTCAGGCTGGTTGATGAGCAGATTCTGACCAATTTGGCGTAGTTCCTTATTCTTATATTCCGTGAAATCGACTTTCGATTTGATGAGATGCGCCTTTGCAGTCCAAACTTCAAGCAACTTGCGGGCTGCAATGGTTTCTTCCATCGTGTCGGGAGCAAAAGTCTCGAATTCGATGTTTTGTATCTTGCGCTTGCGCTTGTCGCGGCTTTGGTATTTTGAGGTGTTACGCGCCATGGCGTACATGTTGTACATCCACCAGTAAGCAGGCATCACTTCCAGTTCGTTGTTTTTCGTATTATTGTTGACCAAGCTGAATGGCAGCTTGATATTCAACTCGTTAGGATAGTCGGCTTTCGACAGCATGGTGAACGAAGCAAACCTTGAAGAATGTTTTACGCTCGAACACAATCCAGGCCAGAAGCCACGCGATGCCACAATCTCACCATCGGCAGCACGGCTGTTGTGGTTCGAGCCAATGGTTGCACCGGCAGCCATATTGCTTTGTCCCATGATGCAAGCCGAAATCAGGAAGGAATTGTTGTGGTGTTGCTCATGCGATGGGAAAATCAGGTTATTCAGCACTTCGCAGCACGAAATCGTGGAGTTGTCGCCCATGACGGAGTGAATCAGTCGGGCACCGTATTTCAAACTGCAATTGTCGCCCAAGACGAATCGTGTAGCCACAGCGGAATAGAAAATGCGGCAGCCATAACCCGTGATGCCATTCACCAAAATGACACCTTCACCAATTTGCGTAGGTTCAGCTTCCGATGAGTTGATGGTGACATTCTTCAACTTACTTGCACCTTTTATATAACAATAAGGTCCGACTTTCACGTCCTTCAGAATCCACGAGTTCTTGATGACACACGATTCGCCAATGGTGCCGTAGTAGCCACGATGGTTATCGAAACTGTTTTGTGTGATTTCCTTCAGGCGTTGCTGCAGCTTCTTGTCGTCGGCATATTTTGCCCAAAGGTAAGCATCGGCAGTAATCATGCCATCGAAAGGCAAGATGCTGCGGCCACCTGCTTCGTTCATCACTTCGAGGGTGACGCGCACATTTTCATCTTCACCTTCCTTGATGATGCCGTTGCCGAATTTCGAGTGGTCGGTGGTGCAGATTTCCTGAATGTTGAAAAGTATGCAGTTGTCGCCGACAATGTAGTTGGCCATGTAGTGCACATCGTGAATGGCGACGTTGTCGCCTATGTCACAAGAGATTATGCTACTATCGGTAATGCCTACAGGCACACGCAAATCGTGATATTGCAAGACTTCGCATTTTACACGGCCAATGCGAACCATGCCGAAAAACCGGTTGTTGCGGATCATGGTTGGGTCGAATTCATCCGTGACCCAAATGTCGTCCCAGTTGGTGGCGGAATTGCTGTTTTTCACCAATTGTTCAACTTCATCGGAACGCAGATGACGCCAGCCATTGGTCGGTCTTTTCACTTGCTGGTTACGATAGAAATACTCGTCATGACCATCATGAAGGTATTTCTCCTCGATGAAGTTCTTGTATATCTTATTGTATTCTATCAGTGTGACCTTATCCATTTTTTTTTCAGTTAATTACCTATTGGCATACATATCTTCATAGTATTTCAGATAATCGCCAGAGGTAACATTATCCATCCAGGCTTGGTTTTCGAGATACCATCGAACGGTTTTCTCAATGCCTTCCTCGAATTGCAGGCTTGGTTCCCAACCCAATTCGCGTTGTAGTTTGGTGGAGTCGATGGCGTAGCGGATGTCATGTCCAGCACGGTCGGTGACGTGTGTGATGAGGTCGATGTCTTCGCCTTCCTTGCGTCCCAGCAGTCGATCCACGGTTTTGATGAGAACGTGAATGATGTCGATATTCTTCCACTCGTTGAAACCACCGATATTGTAGGTCTCTGCAATTTTTCCCTCGTGGAAAATCATGTCGATGGCACGCGCGTGGTCTTCAACATAAAGCCAGTCGCGCACTTGGTTGCCCTCGCCATACACTGGCAATGGCTTGCGGTGACGTATATTGTTGATAAACAAAGGAATGAGTTTCTCTGGAAACTGGTATGGGCCATAGTTGTTGGAGCAGTTGGTCACGATGGTTGGCATCCCAAAGGTGTCGTGGAAGGCGCGTACAAAATGGTCGCTTGAAGCCTTTGCGGCACTGTAAGGACTATGTGGTTGGTATTTGAGGTCTTCGGTGAAGAAGTCTTCGCCGTAGGCCAGATGGTGTTCGCCCGAACTGGCTTTGGTGGTGAAAGGCGGTTCGATGCCTTCGGGATGGGTGAGCTTCAGGGCGCCATATACCTCGTCGGTCGAAATGTGGTAGAAACGCTTGCCTTCCCATTTTTCGGGCAACGATTCCCAATACAGTTTGGCAGCCTGCAACATGCTCAAAGTGCCCATCACGTTGGTCTGTGCAAAGGTGAACGGGTCCTTGATGCTACGGTCAACGTGGCTCTCGGCGGCAAGATGGATGATGCCATCCACATGCTCGTCTTGCATGAGTTGGTATATGGTTTCGAAATCGCAAATATCGGCTTTCACGAAACGGTAGTTAGGCTTGTCTTCAATGTCCTTGAGATTGGCCAGGTTGCCAGCGTATGTGAGTTTGTCAACATTGATGATGCGGTATTCAGGATACTTGTTGACGAAAAGTCGGACGACATGAGAGCCGATGAAACCGGCACCGCCAGTGATGATGATGTTGCGTTTTGTCATATGAGATTTGATTATTGTTCTTTTTTGTGATTGAGTTGCTGCATTGTTACAGATAGCCTTCTGGGTTGTTGTGTTGCCAGTTCCAAGCATCGCGGCACATCTCTTCGAGGCCGTATTGCGCTTTCCATCCGAGTTCCTTTTCGGCTTTGGCTGGATTGGAGTAACAGGTTGCGATGTCGCCGGCGCGCCGTGGCTTGATGCTATAGGGAATGTCGATGTTGTTCACTGTCTTGAAGGTTTCCACGAGTTGCAGAACCGAGTAGCCGTGTCCTGTCCCGAGGTTGTAAATGCCTAAGCCACATTTTCTTTCGATGGCTTTCAAGGCGGCCACATGGCCCTTGGCCAAATCTACGACGTGGATGTAGTCGCGCACGCCAGTGCCGTCGGGAGTGGGATAGTCGTTGCCGAACACGCCGAGTTCGTTGCGTTTGCCCACGGCCACTTGCGTGACGTAAGGCATCAGGTTGTTGGGAATGCCGTTGGGGTTCTCCCCTATCCTTCCGCTTGGGTGTGCCCCGATGGGGTTGAAGTAGCGCAGCAGCACGATGTTCCATTCGGGGTCGGCTTTCTGCATGTCCATCATGATGTCTTCGAGCATGCTCTTGGTCTTGCCGTAAGGGTTGGTGCATTGGCCTTTGGGGCATTCTTCGGTGATGGGAATGATTTGCGGGTCGCCATAGACAGTGGCCGACGACGAGAAGATGAGGTTCTTGCAGTTGTGCTTACGCAATACGTCGAGCAGCACCAGAGTGCCGGCGATATTGTTGTTGTAATATTCCCAAGGCTTTTCCACCGATTCGCCCACGGCCTTCAGTCCGGCAAAGTGGATGCAAGCATTGAAATGATGTTTTTCCATCACTTTTTCAAGGGCTTCGCGGTCAAGGATATTCACTTGGTAAAAAGGTACCTCGGTTCCGATGATTTCCTCTACTCTTTTCAAGGCTATCTTGTTGCTGTTGCATAAATTGTCGATGACCACAGTCTTGTGGCCAGCATTATGCAATTCGATGAGTGTGTGTGAGCCGATGAATCCGGCTCCGCCTGTGACGAGGATGTTCATTTTTGGTGACGGGTTATGGGTGAATGGTTATGGGTGAATGCCATAAAGGTTATTGATATAATTGTCAATGGTTTGTATGGCTTCGTGTTTGCCAGCGATGATTTTATCGACCATTGCGCTCAGTTCGCGGTCTTGTTCGGGCGTGATTTTAGGGAAAGGTAGGCAGCAGAGGTTGCCTTTCAGTATCTTGATGTCGCCGAAACGTCGTGTGTAGTAGAAGCTGAAAAGTTCCGAGTTGAGGAACGCCATCACGGTCTTGACGCTCATGCCTTCAATATCGGGGATGAGAATGTTAGCGCTGTTGAGGAAGAGGCTCTCCGTGTCGTCGTAGGCAAAGCAAAGGTGGTTGGCGATGAACTTATAGACGAGTTTCTCCTTGGCGCGATAGAGCTCGTCTTTGGCGCATTGCTGGAACTTGGAACGGTCGAAACGGATGTAGTGGCTGGCTTTGCGGAGATGGTATTTCTCGATGTCCTTGCCGATGTAGATCTTCTCCATGTCTTTCCCTTTGCGTTCTTTCACCCATTTGGCGTTGTTGCCTGTGATGACGCCCAAGGCCCATTGGCTGTGGCAGAGGTCGTCGTTGCGCTTCTGGTCCATGATGTCGAGAATGGCTTCCTCTTCTTCGTCGAGTTGTGGCAAGGCGAACTCCATCTTGTGGGTCTTGCCTTCGGCCTTTTGGCTGGTCTTCAAGATGATGAAGTCGGTGAACACGCCATTGAAGCGTTCTTGGTGAAGAATCATCTGTTCGACGCAGGTCTCGTTTTTCACAAATTCGCGGAAGGCTTCGTGGCGCTTGATTTTCAGCAACGATGTGGGCAGCAAGAACACCATCTCGCCTGTCTCATTCAAATGCGGCATGGCATGTTGGAAGAAGCAAGTCGATTTTTCCTCGCCACTACCTTGCTTGTCGCTGCCCCATGGTGGGTTGGTGATGATGTAGTCGAACTGCTTGTCCGACAAGCCGCTCATCCCGTGTTTGAGGAAATCAAGTAGGTAGATTTGTGGATAGGTCTCCGACGTGTTGTATTTCGACATCAGGTTGGCCTTGGCAATCATGACGGCTATCGGGTCGTTGTCGATACCGAAAAGCTGTTCAGGTTGGGCCTCTTCGATGTGCAGCAAGATGATGCCGCTTCCGCAGCAAGGGTCGAGAAGCTGCTGTTTCTCATTCAGTCCGATTCCTTCCACCATGGTATCCACGATGGCGGGTTTGGTGTAATATAGTCCGTTAAGGATGCGTTGGCCTTCGGCAACGAGCGATTGGTAGATGTATCCAATCCAGTCGTCCTGGCGGTTTTTCGCTATTTGTCGCGGCACCTCGATTTCGAGCCGCTGATAGTGACCGTATTCGTTGAGGAAGCGTTCTTGGTTGACTTGGCTGGCTTTATTTTGTTCGATTTTCAAGGCACAAAGGGTGAAAATCAAGTCGGGAAGTGGATAGTCATTCTCCATCAAGGTTTCCACGAAACGGCGCAGACTTCCTGCCGTAACATAACCATCGGGCACGAGCAGCTTTTGTGATTGGCTTTTGTTGGCCCTTCGCATGAGCTTTCCTTTATCGTTGGTGTGTAGTTTGTCCCAATTTCGTTTTGTGGCGTTCGAAATCAAGTATTTTTCTGCTTGTCGTTTTCCCATAGCTTCGCCTTCTAAGTCCCATTACAATATAGCAACGAACTGAAATGCTGTAGTATGATGATTTGGCATTTTTATCCAAAATCTAATAATCTGCAAATGTATGGAAAAATACTTTCGGTTTTTTATTTTTTTAAAAAAATTATCGAAAGAAATTGTCTTACCTTTGCAGACCCAATAGAAAAAGCAAAATGATACTATGCTTAGAGACGGCCACTCCAGTATGTTCGGTGGCATTGAATGATGGCAATCGCTGTTTGGCGTTGCGCGAATGTGTCGGTCAAAATGCACATTCTGAAAAGATTACGATATTCATCAAGGAAGTTCTCGATGAGGTCAGCGTTGGTTACGACCAGCTTGATGCTGTGGCCGTGAGCATGGGTCCGGGTTCCTACACGGGCTTGCGCATCGGCGTGAGCACCGCCAAAGGTGTGTGTTATGCTGCCGACCGCAAACTGATGGCCGTCGATACGCTTCACGCCATGGCTTTTGGCATGAAGGAACGTCTTGGCAACGAGTTAGAAGCCAACGATTTACTCATCCCGATGATTGATGCCCGTCGCATGGAAGTGTATGCCTCCATTTTCGATGCCAACCAGAATAAGATTCAAGACACGGCAGCCTTAATCATCGACGAAAACACGTTTAGCGACTTGGTGGTCGAGGGCCGTCGGCTGTGGCTTTTCGGTGATGGTGCACCGAAGCTGAAAGCTGTGTTTGCCAACCGTCCCGAAATCCATATTATTGAAGGCTTCAACCCTTCGGCAGCTTTCATGGCTACGTTGGCTGACCAGCAACTTCAAACAGAGAAATTTGTCAATGTGGCGTATTTCGAGCCATTCTATCTGAAAGATTTCGTGGCTGGAAAACCGCATGTAAAAGGATTGTAAACAGATTACAAATCCGCAAGATTTGGGGATTCTTCCAGTTTTTTGCGAAATAAATTTGGGGATTCTTCCCGATTTTGGCGAAATAAATTTGGGGATTTGATATTTTTCTGTAGTTTTGCGCTCAATTATTGCGATTGAGATGGAGAAAAACAGAGTCTTTAAGCGTAAGATTTACGATAAGATGCTTCAATGGAAGCAAACGAGAGACGGTGCTACTGCCCTTTTGATAAAGGGAGCAAGACGTGTTGGAAAATCAACGATAGTTGAGGAATTTGCCCGAAAAGAATACGAAAGTTACATTTTTGTAGATTTCGCTGATGCTCCTGCTGCATTGTGGGAGGCGGTGGAAAACATCTCAGACCGAAACAATTTCTTTTTGCAACTCCAATTTATTTATGGTGTAAAACTCATTGAGCGCAAATCCGTCATAATATTCGATGAGGTGCAGAAATGCCCCAAGGCGCGTGAAGCGATAAAGTATTTGGTCAAAGATCATCGTTACGATTACATCGAAACAGGCTCGTTGCTCTCCATAAGAAAAAACACAAACAGCATAGTCATATCGAGCGAGGAGACGCGCCTTACTATGTATCCGATGGATTATGAAGAATTTCGATGGGCATTGGGCGACGAGGTAACCATTCCTTTGCTGCGTGAAGCATTCGAGAGCCGACGCGCGTTAGGCGATGAAGTGGTGCGGAAACTGCTACGTGATTTCCGTTTGTATATGCTTGTGGGCGGAATGCCTCAAGCCGTGAACACTTATCTCGACACCAATAACCTTTCGGATGTCGATGCGAAGAAGCGTGAGATAATAGAAATCTATATCGATGATTTTCTGAAGATTGACCCTTCCGGAAAAATCTCAAGGATGTTCAGTGCCATACCTGCCCAACTCAGTAAAAATGCTTCACGCTATAAGCAAACCAGTGTGCTTGGCAAACATGAGACCCATGATACTATTGATGAGTTTTTGCGTGATATGGAAGATAGTCTTACAGTAAATTTCGCTCATCATTCCGACAATCCAAGTGTTGGACTTCCGGCCCATACCGATTATAGCCAATACAAGATGTTTATGGGCGACACTGGGCTTTTCATTACGCTTGCATTTTGGGACAAGGATGTGACGGAGAATATTATTTATCATAAGTTGCTTAGTGACAAGCTCTCCGCCGATCTTGGCTATGTGTATGAAAATGTTGTTGCGCAAATGCTTGTTGCTTCCGGAAACAAACTCTTTTACCATACTTGGCCAAGCGAGACTTCAAATCATAACTACGAAATAGACTTTCTCCTCTCGCGAGGTTCGAAAATCTGGCCTTTGGAGGTGAAATCATCAGGATATAACACCCACGCATCCCTTGACATTTTCTGCAAAAAATTCTCTGAACATGTAAGCGAGAGATACCTCATTTACACAAAGGACCTACGGAAAGACCATGGCATTACACTGCTTCCTGTGTTTATGACGATGTTTTTGTAGATTTTATCTAATCATTATAAATATGCTGTAATGAAAAAACGATTTCTTTCCATTTTTCTGATATTCATTGGTTTTTCGGCCTTAGCGCAGGCTCAACACCTTTATAATCACAGCTATCCTATCCTTACCGAAGAAGATACTCACATCCGTGGTCTGATGGATCAGGTGAACATCGACAGCCTAACGGCCACCATCGAACATTTATCATCTTATCACACAAGGCGTTACGACAGCCGCTTCATCTATGATGTGCAAGACTGGCTCGTGAATCGCTATGAGACCTTGAACTTTGACACGGTTTATCTTCATGATTTCCAACTTCATGGATTGGGTATTACTGAGACGGCTGACAATGTCATCGCCATCCAGCGAGGCATGCTCTATCCTGACGAATATGTGGTTTGCGGTGCGCACTACGACTCGTATGCCTACGATGGCTACGACCCCGACACCATTACTTCGCCGGGTGCCGACGACAACGCCACGGGTGTGGCTGGCATTTGGGAGACGGCTCGTCTGCTGAGCCAATACAAGTTTAATCGCAGCATCATCTACTGTAATTTCAATGCCGAGGAATGTGGCCTGCTTGGCAGTGCCGCTTTCGCTAAGGATTGTGCAGAACAAAGGATGGACATTGTGGGCTATTTCAACATGGACATGAACGGCTATCTTGAGGAAGGCTCCGACATTCACGTGCATTTGCTTTACACCACTCGCGATTCCATCATTGCCAATTTCTTCTACAACTTTTGCGAGGTGTATTATCCCGAGATGCCTATCCGCCAAGCGTGGATGGAGCATGGCGACAGCGACTATTCTTCGTTCAACCGCAATGGTTATCCGGCTTTGCATCCCTTCGAAGATGTTCATGCCTCCTCACCTTTCATCCATTCAAGACTGGATGTTATGGGATTGAGTGTCAACAATATGGAGCAATCCAAACGCTTTGCCGAACTGAATTTGGGCGCCGTGGCAATCTTGGCGGGACTGAACACCTCGTCTGTTGAGGAGAATGCGAATACCGATTTGGCTCTCTACCCCAATCCCGTTAAAGACCAACTCAAGTTGTTCTCGATGGAAGGGTTGAATAGTGTAAAGATTTACAACAATTTAGGGCAACAGATTTTCTCTGAAGCTTTGAATGGAACTGAAACTTTCACCCTTGATGTGAGTGGTTTTCATAAAGGCTTGTATGTCGTTTCGGTGACTACAGCTCATGGGATGATGAGCAAAACCATTGTGGTGGAATAAGGCTTATTTCTCGATTTCTTGGGATGGTTCGGCTTCGGTAGCGTCATCGTCCATATTGATGTGAACTTCATAGCGTGTATCTTTCTTGTATTCACGCATTTGTGCTTCGTTCATGCTTTTGATTTTGATACGTTTTGAAGCGATGCCTTTTGTATTTGTCAAATATTTGAGCAACACATCGTTACGACGGATTATCAACCTTGGGAGGCGTTCTTTGGCCTTTTCATTGTACAATTCGACTGCTATCGATTTGACATCCTTTTTGTTCAAGTGCCTTTTTTCGGAATATTGCTTGGCGAATTCAAGCAATCCCTTGTCGTTCAATTTGATGGTCCGTATGGCTTCGTTGGTGAGGTAGTCGATGCTGGTGGGTTCGATTTCAGGGTGTTGTGCAATGAAATAGGCTCTTTGCAGCTGCATGATGCAGAGGCGTTCGATGGCATCGTCATAATTGATTTGCTGCTCGAGTTCAACGGTGATGTCGGGCAACGTGTTCAGCGTGTTGGCAACGTTGTCGATGAGGGTGTATTCCGTGGCCGAAAAGTCCATGCTTATCGGGTCGAAGGGGATATATTGTCCATTGTCGTCGTTGGCGAGCAAACGGAAAGGCGAAGTGGCCACTTTGACAATGAGGTTCGTGAATACCTTTAGGATGGCTTTCCTATACGAAAACTTGGGGTCGTTGAGGTTGCCCGAGATAGGCAGTTCGAGGTTGCAGTTGTCGTTTTTGTCGGTCAAGACATATAAGCCTAATTTAAGCGGTATCTTAGGTATCTTTGGCTCAAAGTTCTTTATTCTGTTGCCGACCTTGGGTTGGGCAAGTTGTAGCTTGTTGATGCCTTCCAGGTTGCCGTTAGAGATGATGTTTTGGCTGTTGAACGACAGTGTGCCATCTTCGAGTGGGAAACCGAACATGGAAATGCAATAAGGAGAGAAATCGTTGATTTTCAAGTTACTGATCATCAGCGTGAGGTTGTGGTTTTCGAGTCCTGTCATGTTGCCCGACCAAGCTGCACTGAGTTTGCCGAGCTTGTTGAGATTGGCGCGCAGGTGGATGCTGTTGTTCTCGTCGAGGTTGAAGTTTTTGGAGGTGAGACTGAGGTCCGAAATCTCGAAATGGAAGGTGTCGGGCAAAGTCTGGTCTTCGTAAACGAAATTCACCTTGTCGAAACGGAAATCTTCAATGTTGACGTGGAGTTGCTTGGTCTCTTTCACTTCCTCGATTTCTGCAATGATGGTGTCGGCGATTTTCTCATAAATGGTCGTGTCGGTATAGTTTTTCTTGCCCGCGAGGATGTCGAAACAGGTGGAACCGTCGGGATAGACAATGTATGCCGAGTTGATGCCAGTGAGATATACTCTCTTGAAATTGTGTAGGTTATCGTTCATGTTGAAGTTATCGACACAGGCATAGATGGAATCGATAGTTCCGAGTTGATAACCTAAAGTGTCTTTCATCGTGATGTCGGTAAGGTTGACCTCGCCAGTGAGGTTGCAGTCAATGAGGTGTTCGGTGGTACCTTGGGCATGGATGTTAACATCAACTTCTCCGCCCAAGTCTTTGATGGCAAGAAACATCTTGAGGTAAGGCTCAGCGGTGTTGAGGTCCAAATCGTTAAGATTCACGTCCATGATATAGGATTCGGCATGTTCCGAAAGGTCGAGGTCGCAATGCAATCTAGCATCGTTGTTGATGAGCAGGTTGAGGCCTACATTGGTCTTGAGTGTGGCCAAGTCAACGGAAGGAATGGTGATTGAAATATCGTCTAAGTTGAATTCGTTGTCGATGGAGTAGTCGATGAAATGAATATGGCTTTTTTCGATATTGATATTGTTGAATATCAAGCCAAAAGGTTCTGAATCGGTTTCTTCCTTTTCGGGTTTTGGCTCGTCCGATTTGAAGTGGTCGATCATGCTGTTGAAGTTGAACCAAGTGCGGTCTTCTTCGATGTTGATGTCTAATTTCGACAGCTGGACACGTTTCACGACCAGTTTCTTGTTGAGCAGTTCCTTCAGCTGGATTTTGGTCTTGAATCTTTCGAATTGTACAAAAGGCCTCACGCCATCGTCTTCATAGAGTGTCAAGTCCTTGATATTGACGCTTCCGTGAAGCACATTGATCCAGAGACCGCCGATGGTGACTTCACGGCCAATGAGTTCCGTGTCGTGCTTCTCGACATACCATTTGGCAATGGGCGAGACGAACAACAGCACGGCCAAGACCAGACCCACAATAATTCCAAAAATGGTGAGCAAAATCTTACGACCGGTATGCTTACGTTTCTTTACGGGTTTTTCCGATTCTACCGTTTCAACGGTTTTTGCACTGTCCTCAATGTTTTCACTCATATTTCGACTGCTACTGATTTCATTTTTCCACCCAATGGCGGGTTGAGTTTCCTGACTTTCACCCTCACCTTTTCGACAGAAGGATACGCTTTCAAAACCGCCGTCTTGATGCGATAAGCCACATTTTCAAGCAGTTTCGATGGGATGCTCATCTCCCTTTTCACGGTGAGATACACCTCGGCATAGTTGACCGTTTCGTCGAGATTGTCGCTTTTTTCGGCGGATGTTGTGTCAACCGTCATTTCCAAATCGACCTGAAACCAAGTGCCCACCTTGCGCTCCTCCTCGAAGCAGCCGTGATGGGCGTAGAATTCCATTCCTTCTATTGTGATTTTTGACATTGAACTTTGAACTTTGAGCCTTGAACTAATTTAGGCGTTGGGGTTGTGTTTTGCCTCTTTGGGGTGAGCTTTTGTGATTGTTTATTTGGTAATCTGTGAGATAAATGTTCCAATTCTTTTTTGAAGGCTGACTAGAGCATCATCGGTTTGGGTGAATAGCTCGTCAGATATATATTTTCTACGGTGAGCAATAATCAGTTGAGTCTCTAATTCATACGCCGAACCTAAGGCAATATCAAGAAAATGAGCAAATTCAGCTACAGAACGTCTTCCTGCACCTTCAGCAATATTTGATGGAATTGATACGGCAGCCCTTTCCATCTGACTTTCAAGCTGATATATCTCTTTTGGTGGAAATTTTTCGCACAAATCATAAATCGCATCACTCATTTCAATACCATCAATCCAAATGTCATAATTCTTAAAATTTCTCATTTTTCTCATTTTTAAGTCAAACTTCAAGCAGGAATGCCGAACCTCAGCTTGTAAACCTCCTAAGTTCAGAGTTCAAAGCTCAAGGCTCAAGGTTATCCCAGCACTTTCACTCCAGCCTCAATGCGCTTCAAGGCTTCTTCCTTGCCGAGCAATGCGAGGATTTCGTGGATGTGAGGTCCCTTGCCGGCACCGACGAGCATGAGGCGCAAGCCGTTCATCACCAAACCCATGTTGAATTCGTTGCCTGTAATCCATTCGTTCAGCACCTTGTCGATGTTTTCTGCTGAGAAATCTTCGATTCCGTTGATAAATTCGGCAGCTTTACCCATCATTTCGGCTGAGTTTTCCTTCCAGCGCTTCTTCACAGTAACGGGGTCGTATTCGGTTGGAGCTTCGAAGAAGAAGAAACTCTGATCCCACAATTCCTTCACGAAGTTCACTCTATCTTTCACCAAGCCAGCCACTTTGATGGCGAAGTTCAAGTCAACATCGATATTCTTTTCGGCTTTCAGCCAGGCTTGATAATCCTTGCCGACTTCCTCTTCCGACTTGCGCATCAGCCATTCGTGGTTGAACCACTTGGTCTTTTCCACATTGAACTTGGCACCGCTCTTGCTGCAGCGTTCGAGCGAGAAGGCTTGGATGAGTTCGTCCATGGTGAAGATTTCCTGCTCTGTGCCAGGGTTCCAGCCCAACAATGCCAGCATATTGATGAAAGCCTCCGGATAGTAGCCCGACTGCTTGTAGCCCGAAGCCGTGTCGCCCGTCTTTGGATCGACCCAATACATTGGGAACACTGGGAAACCGAGACGGTCGCCATCGCGCTTGCTGAGTTTGCCGTTGCCGTCAGGTTTCAGCAATAGCGGCAAGTGAGCGAACTGTGGTGCTTCCCAACCGAAAGCCTCGTAAAGCATGACGTGCAAAGGCATGGAAGGCAGCCATTCCTCGCCACGGATGACGTGAGAAATCTTCATCAGATGGTCGTCAACGATGTTGGCCAAGTGATAGGTAGGCATGCCGTCGCTCTTGAACAGCACCTTGTCGTCCAAAGTGTTGGTCTGCACGTGGACTTCACCACGAATCAAGTCGTGCATGACGATTTCGCGGTCTTCCGGAATCATGAAGCGCACGGTGTAAGGTGTGCCGTTGGCGATGAGTGCATCCACTTCTTCCTTGCTCATGTTCATGCTGTTGCGGAGGTGCTTGCGGCTTTGGCAGTTGTAGATGAAGGTCTGCTTGTTGGCTTCGGCTTCTTTGCGGTATTGCTCGAGTTCCTCGGCGGTATCGAATGCGATGTAGGCGCAACCCTTCTCGAGGAGTTCGTCGCTGTATTGCTTGTAGAGGTGCTTACGGTTGCTCTGCTTGTAAGGACCGTATTCGCCACCTACATAGTCGCTTTCATCAAACTTGATGCCGCACCAGTCGAGTGATTCGACGATGTATTTTTCGGCACCTGGCACGAAACGTGTTTGGTCGGTATCTTCGATACGCAGGATCATCTTTCCGCCGTTCTTCTTGGCAAACAGATAGTTGTATAAAGCTGTTCTCACGCCCCCGATGTGCAAAGGTCCGGTTGGACTTGGGGCAAATCTTACTCTTACTTCGTTCATGATTGTATGTTTATTTGACTATTTTCGACTTGTGATTTTGTTTGGACGCTGAGCGGAGCCGAAGCGTCTTGTTTTAAGACTTGTCTTATTTATTTTAAACTTGCAAAAATACGGAATTGATTGTAATGTCGGATTATTTTTTGTCATTGTGGCCAATATTCATCGGATTGTCTCATTAATGACTCTATTTTCTCGTTTTTTGCATAAAATCCGTACTTTTGCAGATTAATTTGTTTTAGAGATGTCAAACGGTCTGCTCCAGAAAATAGAAGCCTTCGCCATGAAGTTCTACCTCAATCGCCTTGTTCAGGGCGTGTTGGTAGGTGCTGTGCTTTGGATGGTTTTCTTCTTGCTTATCAATGGTTTGGAGTATTTCTCGTGGTTCCCGCCCAAAGGCCGTTTCGTGCTGTTCCTTTTCCTCTTGCTGGGAAGTGCCTTCGTGCTGGTCTATTATTTCCTCATTCCGCTCGTCAATCTGATTCGTTTCCGCAAGAAGATGTCGGTCGAACAGGCGGCTATGCTTATCGGTAAGTTCTTTCCTGACATTCAAGATAAATTACTGAATACCATTCAGTTGACAAACGATTTAAAGCACGATTCCGACAACGAGTTGCTTGCAGCCACCATTGAGCAACGTACCGCAAAACTCTCCCCTATCCGATTCACTGACGCTGTGAATTTGCGTGCCAACCTCAAATATCTCGGCATCTTTTTCGGACTTTTGGCTGTCGTGTTGCTTTTGGTGATTTTCTTCCCGAAATTTGCCGTTCAACCTACGCAACGTATCGTCAACTATGAACAGACTTTCGAGAAGCCCCTACCCTATCAGGTTGAAATCCAATCCTATGAGTTGGAGGCCAACCAAGGCTCTGACCTAAAGTTTGATATTGTGGTGACTGGCGAGCGCATTCCTGATGCGTTCTTCGTGAAGAGCGATTTGGGCCAGCAACTGATGACCAAGAGTACGACCAACGATTTTTCATATACCTTCAAGAATCTTTATAATAGCCTTGATTTCCAAATGGTTGGTGGCGACTATAAGAGCTTGCCCATCCATATCTCGATTCATCCCAACCCTGCCCTGCTCTCTTATCGGGCTGAGTTGCATTATCCTGCTTACATTCATCGCGAGAACGAGGTTGCCGAAGCCAAAACGCGCCTCATCGTCCCACAAGGCACCGACCTTAGTTTTCATTTCCTGACGCGCGATGCACAACGCGTTTTCGTGGTTTGTGATTCCTTGTCGAATGAGCTTGAAATTGATGGTGATAATTCTGTCTATCAGTTTGTTGCTTCATCGTCAACGCAATTTGCCTTGCATTTAGAAAATGAATGGAACCAGTCTGTCGAGCCGCTGAATTTCGTTGTCGATGTCCTTCCCGATGCTTACCCTGATATCCGTGTTGAATCGTTCGATGAAAAGCTTTCGACCGATGTCTTTTTCTCTGGCTTGGCTACCGACGATTATGGCTTCAGCAAGTTGACTTTCAATTGTTTGGTAAAGCAACCGATTGAAAAGAACATCGTTTTGCCTGTGGCTTTGGATGTACAACAGACTCGGACTTCGTTTTTCTACCATTTCAATATGGATAGTTTGGGCATCATGCCTGGACAAAACATGGAAGTTTTTTTCGAGATTTGGGACAACGATGGTTTCCACGGACCCAAATCGAAGCGTTCGGAGACCTTTACCTATTATAAACCTTCGGAGGCTGCATTGGATAGCATCGCCGACCAATCGGCCGAAGACATTGCTGAGCGCTTGCAGGAAAAGTCGCAAGAGGCCCAAAAACTGCAGGACGACATCGAAAAGATGCTTCAAGACCTTATTCAGAAGAAAGACTTGGATTGGTCGGATAAGGAAAAGATGAAGGATCTCATCGAGAAGCAAAACGCTATTCAAGAAGAATGGAACGAACTTCAAAAAGAACAACAAGAGCTTTCTGATTTCATGAAAGACCATGAACTTGGCAACGAAGAATTGCTCAAGAAACAGGAGCAAATCAATAAACTGTTCGAAGAAGTGATTCCAGATGAGATGCAGAAAATGATGGATGAGTTGCAGAAGTTGCTTGACGAGATGCCGCGTGAGCAAATGCAGCAAATGATACAGGACATCAAGAAGTATAACCAGACGATGCAAGAAATGCTCGACCGAAACCTGAATTTGCTTGAACAGTTGAAGATGGAGAAAGACATTACCGATTTGGCTGAAAAGCTGAATCAATTGGGTGAAGAATTGCAGAAGCAAGAGCAGGACGATGCAAGTCAGGAAGGGGAGAAGTCGGCACAAGAAGCGCAGGATGAGTTCCAGAAGATGATGGACGAACTCGACCAGATGATTGAGAAGAACCAAACCTTGAACGACCCGCTCAACCTTGAAAAAGACGAGGTAATGGAAGGTGAAATCAACCAGGATTTGGAAGAGGCTGGCGACAGCGAGCAATCGGGCGACCAACAGAAATCGCAGCAGCAGAAACAAAAGGCTGGCCAAAAGATGCAGGAAATGGCCAACAGCATGATGATGAACATGCAAGGCGGTGGCATGGAACAGCTTGCCGAAGATGCCCATCTGATGCGTATCCTGCTTGAAAATGTGGTTCATTCTTCCCACGAGCAAGAAGACTTGTTGTTGCAGGTTGGACAGATGCGCACCGATGACCCATCTTTGGTTGAAAAGATTGTCCGGCAAAAGGAAATCGCCGACAATTTCGATATGGTCCGCGACTCGCTTCGTAATATGGCCATGCGTCAGCCTATGGTGCAGAATTTCGTCTTTGACGAGTTGCATATCATTGAAAATCAGACTGATTTGGCGATGGAAAATCTTAATAACCTTCGTCTTTCGCTGGCTGTCCGCAATCAACAAACGTCTATGATGTCGATGAACAATTTGGCGTTGATGTTGGCCGAGTCGCTCGAACAGATGGAAAACAGTATGCAGTCGGATGGCATGCCCATGAAAGGCAACAATTCAAAGCCCGGCAAGAAAGGTCAGCAGTCGATGAAAAACATGCAGCAGATGCAACAGCAACTTGGTGAACAACTAAAGCAACTGCAGGAACAAATGCAGAAGGGACAAATACCTCAAGGAAGCATGAGCGAAGAGTTTGCCCGTATGGCTGCTGAGCAGGAAATGTTGCGTCAAGGCATGCAGCAGTTACTGGATGAAATGAAGCAAAACGGTCAGATGGGTGATGATGGCCTGAACCAGATTATCAAGGACATGGAAAAACTTGAGGAGGACCTTGTAAACAAGCGTCTGACGCGTCAAACGCTGCAACGCAATCAGGAAATCCTTTCGCGTATGCTCGAAAGCCAGAAGGCTCAGGAAAAGCGCGACCAAGAAGAAAAACGCAAGTCGAATGAATATAAAGGTAGCAAGTTCGAAAGGCAAATCGATGAACTGTTCTATGAGCAGCAACTGAAGAAGAACCAAGAGTTCCTGAAGACTCAACCCATCGAATTTGCGCCTTATTATAAATCGAAAATCAACGAATATTACCTCAAGAAAAATACGCAAACAAAATGATTCGTTTTCAGACCATTGATGTAATGATGCCCAACATCGAGCAAGCCAAGGTGAAATCGTGGATTGAGTCCGTGATCGAAGCCAACGGCAAAAGGGTAGGGGAGTTGTACTATTATTTTTGTAGCGATGATAAATTGTTGGAAATCAATAATCAACGCTTGGGCCACGATTTTTATACGGATATTTGCACGTTTCCGCTCACCGATTGTGAAACCATCGTTTCGAGCGAGTTTTGCATTAGCCTCGACCGTGTAGCCGAGAATTGCCTGACCTTCGGACGCAGTTTCCAGAGCGAATTGCATCGTGTCATCATTCATGGTGTCCTTCATCTTGTCGGTTTCGATGACCTTACTGAAGAAGATGAAAAAGAGATGCGGCAGCAGGAGGAAAAATGTCTTGATATTTTATTTAAATAATTGAATGTCAATAAAATAAATATAATGTTTCTCGTGAAACAAAGAAGTTAGAAATGATTTTTGAGAAGTATGACATAATAGTGGTGGGTGCCGGTCATGCTGGCTGTGAAGCCGCTGCTGCCGCCGCCAATTTGGGCAGTAAGGTGCTCTTGGTCACTATGGATTTGAGGTTGTTCGCGTCCATGTCGTGCAATCCTGCCATGGGTGGCATTGCAAAGGGACAAATCGTCCGCGAAATTGATGCTCTCGGTGGTTATGCTGGCATTGTGGCTGACCGCACAATGATTCAGTTCCGGATGCTGAACAAGTCGAAAGGTCCTGCCATGTGGAGTCCACGTTGCCAAAGCGACAAGATGATGTTCTCGGCTGAATGGCGTAGTCTATTGGAAAAGACCCCCAATCTCGACTTTTGGCAAGATTCAGTCGTCGGACTTTTGGCTGAAGGCGACCAAATCAAAGGCGTGCGTACCCTGATGGGCGGTGACATCGAAAGCAAGGCGGTCATTCTTACCAATGGCACTTTCCTCAACGGATTGATTCATATCGGTGAACAACACTTTTCTGGAGGCCGTATGGGCGAGGTTGCCAGTCACGGCATCACCGAACAGCTGAAGGAAATGGGTTTTGAAGCCAAGAGACTGAAAACCGGAACTCCTGTCCGCGTTGATGGCCGCACTATTGATTTCTCGCGACTTATCGAACAAAAAGGCGATGAAGAAGTGACAGGTTTCTCTTACAACGAGCCTTTCAGAATCACCAAGCAGCGCAGTTGCTGGATTGCCCATACTTCGCTACAGGTGCACGAAACCTTGCGTAAAGGCTTCAAATATTCCCCTATGTTCAATGGCCGCATCCAAGGTGTCGGACCGCGTTATTGCCCGAGCATCGAGGATAAGATTGAGCGTTTCGCAGGAAAAGATTCTCATCAGCTCTTTGTGGAACCTGAAGGCTGGACGACGGAGGAATATTATATCAATGGTTTTAGTTCTTCTTTGCCTGATTATATCCAATATGAGGCCTTGCGCCAGATTGAAGGCTTCGAGAACGCTAAGATTTACCGCTCGGGCTATGCCATCGAATATGACTATTTTCCGCCTGAACAACTCAAACACTCACTTGAGACGCGGTTGATGCATGGCTTGTTCTTCGCAGGCCAAATCAATGGAACCACGGGTTATGAAGAAGCGGGTTGCCAAGGTCTGATGGCTGGCATCAATGCGCATCAACTGATTAACGACAAGGAGCCTTTGGTGCTATCGCGTTCCGAGGCTTATATTGGAGTTTTAATTGATGACTTAATTACCAAAGGTGTCGATGAGCCTTACAGAATGTTTACTAGTCGCGCTGAATATCGTATCTTGTTGCGGCAAGACAATGCCGACTCACGACTTACTGAAATGTCGTACAAGCTTGGACTGGCCAAGGAAGACCGCTATCAGCATTATCTCGACAAAAAGCAGAGGGTAGAGGAAATTCAGGAATTTTTGAAATCCAATTCGGTTTCTCCTGACCAAATCAATGGATTGCTGGAACAAAAAGATTCTGCCGCTATCGACCAAAAGGCGAAGATGGCCTATCTCTTGCTGCGTCCACAGTTGAATCTCTTTGAGATGGTGGAACATCTCGATGTGTTGAGAGAAAAGTATGATTTGAACGACCGTTTCACGCGCGAATGCCTCGAAGAAGCCGAAATTCTCATCAAATATGAAGGATATATTGAGAAAGAACGTGAATTGGCCGATAAATTGAACCGACTCGAAAACGTGAAATTGCCTGCTGATTTCGATTTCCATACCTTGACTTCGCTTTCCTACGAATCGAGAGAGAAGCTGAATCGTTATAAGCCAGAAACACTGGGTCAAGCCTCACGAATCAGTGGGATTTCACCAGCTGATATTTCTGTATTGGCCATATTTTTAGGAAGATAGCTTTATTGTTTCACATGAAACCCTTACAAACGATGAATACAAAATGTCCATGGTGCGGAAGTGAAAATTCTCACTTGCATCTTCAACTGAAAGACTATTTCCTGACTCAAGAGCCATTCGAGATTGTTGAATGCGATGATTGTCATTTGCTTTATACAACACCTCGTCCGGCTGCTGATGAGATTGGTAAATATTATCAATCGGAGAATTATTACAGCCATCAGGAAAATAAGAAAGGCTTTGTTCCAAGGCTTTATGAGGCCATTAAAAGAGTCAATATTAAGCATAAATTTGAGATTGCAACCGAAGGAATGGACTCTGATTGTGGAAGAAGAATCCTTGAAATAGGTTGCGGTGTGGGTGATTTTTTGCATTATGCGGAACAAAAGGGTTGGGAGTGCTATGGTGCTGAACCATCGGATGATGCTGTGAAAATATTGCGTACAAAATCAAATGCTGAAATCGTAAAACCCGAGCAGATTGAAACTTTCCCTGATGCGTCCTTCGACTTGATATGCATGTGGCATGTGCTTGAGCATGTTGATAATCTTAGGTGGCAAATTGCCCAGCTGAAGCGATTAGTGAAACCAAACGGAAGAATTGTAATCGCCCTGCCAAATTACCTGTCATACGATGCCAAGTATTATAGAGAGAAATGGGCTGCCTACGATGTGCCTCGCCATTTGAATCATTTTAGTCAAGAGTTTATGCGTAATAAATTGCTAATCAATGGTTTAAAATATGTAAAATCTGAAAAGCTAGTTTGGGATTCTTACTATATTTCCTACTTGAGCGAACAATATTGCCATCATAATTTGGCTTTGATGCGCGGTTTTTGGCGTGGATTTGTTTCCAATCTGAAGGCTCGAAAATCCGGTCAATATTCGAGTTTGGTCTATGTGTTTGAAAACGCTTGATTTGCCCATTTCTGAAAATTGGTGCTTTTTAGCCCTTTTGCCGCATTTTTGATATATTTTGGTAAAGTACTTCGATTTGTCATTAAAATCCTCAAATTTCATTTGTTTTTATAATTAACTGTATTTCAATATAATAATGGAAAATCTAAAAATCACTCGAAG
Source organism: uncultured Bacteroidales bacterium (assembly GCA_937896505.1). Classification (GTDB taxonomy): domain Bacteria; phylum Bacteroidota; class Bacteroidia; order Bacteroidales; family F082; genus Limimorpha. Next base: position 29,344 of record CALBNP010000196.1, read on the forward strand.
TTTTGGCTTGGTCATGATGGGAGTGGCTGCTGTGTTGGCCTTGTTTTTCGGCTTTGGCCTTCATTATGCTTCGAACACTGACGTTTTCCTTGGCGAGATTCAGAAATCGGTTCTGAACACTGAAAAGGAAATTGACTTGTGTACTACTTTGCCTAGTTATTTCCCAAAATATGATGAAGAAAAGCTGAATCTCATTGTTTTCAAAGGTGATTCTTTGGTGTATTGGAATACCAATCAGGTAGGACCGAAATTGATTCGTCGGCGTGTGCCGCTTGAATCGGATACCATTTGCAATCTCCTTTGTGGCGATTTTTTGGTTCGTTCTTTTGCAAAAGATGACTTTTCCTATTATGTGTTTAAGTTGATAAATTCTACTTATTCTATTGAAAATGAATATTTTGAGAATCATTTTGAACTTTTTCCCTTTGTGCTTGATGTAGAGCTCAAATTTGGTGCCGACCCCTCGGTTGGCTTTCCTATTTTTAATAGTCGAAATGATGTTTTGACCTATTGCTCGATTTCGCCAAATCCTTCAGTGAAACCGGTTTACAAGCATATCATCTTTATTGCACTCATTGGTTTCTTCTTGGTTGGCTTGATTTTGTTTATCGCATCCTTCTTGTCTGTCCAGTTGTTTTTTTCGCGTTTTCGCAGGATTGATCACCCGTTTGCTTTTGAGTTCGGCATCTTGGCCGTATTGCTTCTTTCGATGCTTGGCACCTATTTGTATTACCATTATCAATCGAAGCGCGAAGATGAAATGATGATTGAAAGTGCACAGCGTTTGACCGTGAAACGTGATTCCAGTTTTGAGGATTCATTTGTCGATTTTCAATATAAATTGCAGAATGACAATAATTTGCGTGAAATGATTTTCGACGAAAGCAATGTCTTGGCCGATGTTGTTTTGGGATATACAAAGAATCTTCTTTTCGATGATAACATGAAGGCTTATACGACCTCGCTAACCATTTATTCGCCAGGTGAGGAAATCACGATTCAACCTGAGGAAATTGTTGTGGATTGTGAGAAATATTTTGCCGATATTCTTGCCAACAATCGGAGCGAAAAGATTAGCGATAATTTGTATTTCATCGATTATTATACCTTGGATCCCAATTATTTAGGTATGGTCGATGTGATGTCTTTAGATAGTTTGGTGACTCGCACCCTATATTTCGAGTTCTATAGGCCGATTGCTCCTGAAGGTTTCGGTTTCCCGAAAATGTTGAAAGACCGTAACTCGTTGGTTGTCGATGACATTTCGGTGGCCTGCTATCGCGATACGTTGCTGGTTTATAAGAATGGCCGCTATCTCTTCCCAAGTTTCTTGGGCGATTTGGAGGTTGAGGGCAACCAGTTCAAGATGAGTGAAAACGACAAGTTGTATGCCTTGCCCTATGGCGAAAACGACACTTTGGTGATTAGTGTCCCACGCAAAAGCTGGTCGGAGATAACGGCTCCGTTTGGTGTCATCTTCTTGGCTCTTCTTGTGCCTTTTACCTTGATTTGCCTGTTGCTGCGGCCCAAACACAATCAAAAGCATAGCAGCCTTCGTCGCAAGTTGCGCGCTTTGGTGCTGTGGAGTCTGGTGATATCGTTCTTTGCCGTGGGGCCTGTCTCGGTGATTTACATGCGCAGTCTTTACAACCAAAAGACCTCAACGAGCCAGTTTGAGACCATCCGCACGCTTTCGCTCGAAATGCAGAACGACCTTGACTTTGAGCGGCTTTTTGCCCTCAATTCGCGTGAAACCTGGTCGGAAATCCTACACAATTATTCCTCTACGTTTTTCACCGATTTGAACCTCTATGGCACCGACGGACGCCTTATCGCGACGACGCGCGAAGAGATTTACGACCATTTCCTGCAAGCGCCTTTGATGAATGCCGAGGCTTTCAAGCACATGAACACCAACAAGGCTTTGTATTACATTCACGATGAAATGCTCGGCACGGCAAGCTACGAATCGGCTTACGTGCCTCTGACCGACCCTAACGGCAATCCATGGGCCTATCTGAACACGCCTTTCTTTACGAGTAAGGCTGATTTGCATCGCGAAATTGTGAACTATGTGCTCACTTACCTCAATATCATCTTGTTGCTTCTCGGTGTTGCCTTGATTTTCGTTTTGGGAATCACGCGACGGTTGACCAAACCTCTGCAATTGATTCAAAACAAGATGCGCGAGGTGAAAATCGACCGACCCAACGAGACGATTGATTGGCATAGCAACGATGAACTTGGTGCATTAATCGAACAATACAACGACCTGGTGGTGAAATTGGAACAAAGTGCTGCCGAATTGCAGCGTACCACAACCGAATCAGCGTGGCGCGGTGTGGCTCGTCAAGTGGCTCACGAAATCAAGAACTCGCTGACGCCGATGCGCCTCAGCCTGCAGCTTTTGCAGCGTTCCGTTGATAGTGGCACCGAAAATATGGATGAACGCATCAAGCGAACTTCCGACACATTGATTGAGCAAATCGATGCACTTTCCGATATCGCTTCGTCGTTCTCATCCTATGCCAAATTGCCTGAAAACGACCCCAAACCCTTGGATTTGGCCGAACTGGTAGGCAATGTCGTTAATCTATACAATAGTTCTGAAAACATTGCTTTCTCTTATGATTTCGACCCAAATCAAGACCACAATTTCCTTGGCGACAAGACCAATCTGAACAGTGCTATCAGTAATGTCATCAAGAACTCGGTTCAGGCTATTGGCCCGAAATCGGATGGTAGGATTGATGTCAGCCTAATGGCTAGCGAACAGAAGTATTTGATTTCAATCAGAGACAATGGCCGAGGTATCAAGGAAGAAGACAAGAAACAGGTTTTCCTGCCCAATTTCACTACCAAAACGAATGGCTCAGGTGTTGGCTTGTCACTGACTTACAATATTATACAAAGTGCAGGTGGACGCATAACGTTTGAGAGTCAAGAAGGTGAGGGAACGGTTTTTGTTATTGAATTATTCAAAAAAGACAAGAGAGAATAAATAATAATCCTATTTTTGCGTTTAGGAAGAAAAAGGAAAGAATATGGCTAAGAGTAAGATGAGTTCGCTGCTTGGGCAGACTGCCATTTACGGATTGAGCAGTATTATCGGCAGGTTTTTGAACTATTTGTTGGTGCCGCTTTACACCTACAAGATTGCCGCTGCATCAGGCGGCTATGGTGTGGTTACGAACCTTTATGGTTACACGGCTCTATTGCTTGTCATCTTGACTTTTGGCATGGAGACCACCTTTTTCCGTTTCGCCAACAAGGAAGGTGTCAATCCTGACAAGGCGTTTTCCACTTCCGGACTTGCTGTTGGTTTTGTATCGCTGGTTTTTGTGATTTTGGTCTCGCTGTTTCTGCATCCGATAGCCAATGCCTTGGACTACGGCAGTCATCCCGAATATGTCGAAATCATGGCCATCATCGTGGCCTTGGATGCTTTCCAGGCCATTCTGTTTGCGCGTCTGCGTTACGAAAACAAAGCCATCAAGTTCGCCACACTGAAGTTGTTGTTCATTTTCTTCAACATTGGTCTTAACCTCTTCATTTTTCTTGTGGCTCCAGGCCTAAAGGAGAGTTGCCCGAATCTGATGGGCTGGTATAATGTTGATTATCAAGTTGGTTATATTTTCATTGTTAATCTGATTTGTACGGCAAGCATCACTTTTGGTTTCATTCCCGAAATCAAGAAGTTGCGTTTCGGAATTGATAAGGACGTGTTGAAACAGATGCTGCGTTACACCTGGCCTTTGCTGCTTTTGGGCTTGGCAGGCATCTTGAATCAGGTGGCCGACAAGATTTGCTACCGTTTCATCGTTCCGGGAAAGGAAGGCGAAGTGCAGTTGGGCATTTATGGTGCCTGCGTGAAGATTGCCATGATTATGGCCATGATTACGCAAGCCTTCCGTTATGCCTACGAGCCTTTCGTCTTCGGTGGCAAAAAGGACGCTGACAGCAAGGAAATGCAGGCCCAAGTGATGAAATATTTCGTCATGTTCACGCTGTTCGCATTTTTGGCTGTCGTGGCATTCATGCCGCTTTTGAAATACATCATCAAGTCGGACTATTGGGAAGGTCTTGTTGTCGTCCCGATTGTGATGATGGCTGAAATCTTCATGGGTATTTATTTCAACCTTTCGTTTTGGTACAAACTCATCGACCAGACTTGGTGGGGTGCCATCTTTTCGGCCATAGGTTGTGCGGTTTTGCTGGCCATTAACTTCATTTTTGTCCCGAAATACGGTTACATTGCCTGCGCTTGGGGCGGTTTTGCCGGGTATGGCGTTTGCATGTTGCTTTCCTATTTTGTCGGGCAGAAAAAGGCTCCGGTTCCTTATGATGTGAAAGGCATTTTGGGCTATTTCGCTTTGGCATTGGTTTTGTTCTTTGCGATGCGGTTCATTCATATCGAAAACCAGGTTTTGGCGGTTGTCGTGAATGCATTAATTATGATGGTTTTCTGCGTTGCCATTTGCTGGTTCGAAAAGGATTTGGTGAAAGGTGTGGTGGCAAAGGTTTGCAGAAGGAAGGCGTGATGATAAATATGTAATTTTGCGTTTTGAAAATGAAAGAGATGAATAAAGAAATTTCAAATGTCATTGAATACTTAGTGTGTTGCATTGGTGCTTTTGCCGAAAGGTTTTCGTTGACTAACGGTCAATCTTACAGTTATTTGCATCAATACAAGGGATTGGATTTCCTTGTCAGGCATTATGATGTGGAACACACTTTGTCGATTGATGATGCGGTTGAAGATGTCTATAATATTTGCAAACGACATGGAGGAGAGATTGCTTTATGATAGAGTTGTATCATGGATCAAATATTGAAATTGATAAAATCGACTTGAAAAAAGGCCGATTAGGAAAAGATTTCGGACAAGGTTTTTATTTAAGCGAGAATAAAAGCCAAGCTTTGAAAATGGCTCAAACAGCCGTTGATCGTGAAGAAACAGGTTATCCAACAGTTACAACTTATCTTTTTGATGAAAGTTTACTTCACACACACGATGCTTTAAATGTCAAGATTTTCGAAGGATATTCAAAGGAATGGGCTCAATTTGTATTTCTAAACCGAGCGAATAAGACCGAAAGTCAAGCACATGATTTTGATGTTGTATATGGACCTATTGCCAATGATAAAGTTGGTGTTCAGATTCGTAGGTTTATGATGAAATATATTGATATAGATCAACTTGTTAAGGAATTGGAATTTATTCATCCTACATATCAATATTTTTTCGGAACAGAAAGAGCCATTTCTTATCTAACCAAAAAATGAATCCATTATGAATGAAATGCCACAAACAGCTATTGATAAGCAGTTTCTGATAGAATGCTTGGCGAAAGATTTGATAGAAATCCTGATGGAAGAAAGAGGCTATGGTCTTGAAGAAGCAATGGATGTTTTATATAAGTCACATACTTTTGAAAAAATTGAAAATGAGAAGACGGGATTGTATTACCAAAGTCCAGTCTATGTTATGGAATTTCTTAATGATGAATTGAAAAATTGATTTAACGCGCGAAGCGCAATTTTAAATCCTTGAATATTAAATCTTGAATTATATGAAAGTCAAAGTCGTAAACAAATCGAATAACGCATTGCCGGCTTACGAAACGAAAAACTCTGCCGGAATGGATCTGCGTGCCTATCTGCCTGAAGGTCCTGTCACCCTGAAACCATTGCAGCGTGCCATGATTCCGACAGGTCTGTATATTGAGATTCCAGAAGGTTATGAAGGACAGGTGCGTCCGCGCAGCGGATTGGCCATCAAGCATGGCATTACGGTGCTGAACACTCCGGGTACCATCGATGCCGACTATCGCGGCGAGCTGAAGCAAATCCTAATCAACCTTTCTGACGAGCCTTTTGTCATCAACAATGGCGACCGCATTGCGCAAATCGTCTTTGCCCGTTGCGAACAGGCCGAGATGGTTGAGGTTGAGGAACTTTCCGAAACAGAACGCGGTGCCGGCGGATTTGGTCATACGGGGAAGAATTGAGGTTTTGGGTTGTTGGTGATGGGTGAATGGTTATGGGTTTCACCTATCAAATTATTGAAAGGAAATTAAATATTATATACATATTAAGATGTCAATCAATAAATTAAGGATATTTTTTGGTTTTGCATTGCTGTTTTCAGCCTCGTTGTGCGTGGCGCAGGAAGATGGTCTGAAAGTTGATGGCGGCGTGGTCATCGACAAGCGAAAGAATGCCACTTATTTTTCCGATGGTTTGCAGTGCAAATATCGCGAGGATGTGCAAGGTGCCATCAAGAATTTCGAACAAGCCTTGCAGTTCATGCCCGACGATGCGGCTTCGATGTACGAACTGAGCGAGCAGTATGTCAACGCGGGTCGTATGAACGATGCTTTCCTCATGATCAGGAAGGCTGTCGAATTGGATTCGGGCAATAAGTGGTACAAGTTGCGCTTGGGACAGTTTTACCGCAACATGGAGCAATATGACAGTTTCATCAAGTTGTATGAAGACCTCACCGTCCAATATCCAAACGACCTTGATATGCTTACTGAACTCATTGATTTTCTGCTGATTACTGAGCAATATGACAAGGCACTTGACAAGATGGACTTGTTGGAAAAACAGATTGGGAACAACGAGCTTATCACCGAGCAGCGGCTGAAAATCTATGCCCGTTTGGGCAACAGCAAGAAGGTGATTTCGGAGTTGAAGAAACAGATTGAAAAGAATCCGGGAAACACGCGTTACTACAATATGTTGGCTCAGGTCTATATGAACTTGGGCAAGGAGAAGGATGCCTTGGCCATGTTCAAGAAGGTGAAGGAGATAGACCCGAATGACCCTTATATCAATGTGGCTTTGCTGGAATTCTATGACAAGAAAGGCGATATCGACAAAGCCTTTGCCGAGCTTTTGGAAGCCATCCGCAACAATAGCCTCGACCTTAACACCAAGGTGAGCATTTATGAGTATTGGTTCAATAAAGCCGGTCAATCCGATAAGGTTGACGAGCAGGCGCGTCAGTGCGGCGAGGCTTTTGCGGAAATGTATCCCGACGACAAAATCGGCTTTTTGGTGATGGGTGCCTACTACATGAGCAAGGAAAAATGGCGCCAAGCGCAGACGGCTTATGTTCACGCCTTGTCTATCGACAGCACCGATTATGTCTCGTGGCAGAACCTCATCTTTGCCGAAGCCGACTTGGAAGAATCTGAGTCGGTGCGCAAACACGCCATCCAGGCCTTGCAATTCTATCCCATGCAGCCCGTCTTTTATTGGTATGCTGGTGTGAGCAGCGCCATGACCCAACATAATGACGATGCCATCGCCTATCTCGAAAAGGGCCGCCGTTTCATTTCCGACAACAGCCTGATGGCCAGTTTCGACAGCTATCTCGGCGACTTGTATCATGAGGCTGGCGATGAGCAGAAAGCCTTCGATGCCTACGACCGCGTGCTGAGTACCAATCCTGACAACGTGCTGGTTCTGAACAACTATGCCTATTATCTTTCCTTGAAGAACGAGGATTTGGACAAGGCTTTGCGCATGTCAGCGCGTGCCGTCGAACTCGAGCCCGACAATGCCACTTATCTCGATACCTACGCTTGGGTGCTCTACATGAAAGGCAACTTCGTTGAGGCTGAAAAGCAGATGAAGAAAGCCATCAAATTGCAGAAGACCCCCGATGCGGTCTATTATGAGCATTATGCCGAAATCCTACAGAAACTCGGTCGGTATAAGGAAGCCGTTGAATATGAAGCAAAAGCTAAGCAACTGAGCGAATGAAGCAGTCGGTTTCACATATCGTCATCATCTTGGCCGCCTTCGTTGTGTTGGCTTTTGGATCGTGCACCTCGCGAAAGAAGATGGTCGTACCTCCACAGCCTAAGCAATTCGAATGGCTCACAGCTCATATCGATATTGAGGCCGAAATAAATGGAACAACCTACCAGAACCTCACGGGTCAGCTGAGGATGAGGCACGACAGCGTGTTGTGGGCTTCGGTCTCCGCACTCGGCATGGAAGTGGTTCGCTTGAAGATGACGACCGACTCGGTTTGGGTCATCAATAGGTTGGAAAAGAATTATCTTGCCGACCCATTGGAGTTGGTATCATACGCATTTGGAATACCTGTTTCGTTGCCTTTGGTGCAAAACATGCTCTTGGGCAGTCCCGATGGCTTCGCTCCCGAAGAAAACCAAGTCGTTGAATTGAAGAGAGAGGAGATAAAAAGCGTTTCGGCAAAGATTAGGTTTTCCGAAATCAAGTTGGACGAACCTACCAATTTCCCGTGCAAAATCACCTCGAAGATGGAAAATCTCCGTTTTATGGGTAGAGAGGAGGAACAGCCATGAAAAGAAATTGCATTCTGCTGATTCTTATGATGTTGGTTTTCGCTCCTTCGGTGTTCTCCCAGAAATCACGAAGCCAGTTGGAAAAGGAAATCAAGGCCTTGCAAGAGGATATTTCTACCACAAGCAAACTGCTCAAGAAGACCTCGAAGGATAAGGAGATGACCTTGAACGAGGTTTCGCTTTTGGACAAGAAAATCAAGCAACGCGAGAAACTGATCCAGGCCTATAACGAACAGATTGCCGTTCTCGACCAGGAAATCAGCAAGGGTCAAGGCAATATCAAGACCTTGAATGCCGACTTGAAAAACCTCCGAAAGGAGTATGCCCAAATGGTGGCCTTTGCCAACCGTAACCGCAGCCATTACGACATTCTGGAGTTCGTCTTTGCTTCGTCCGACTTCAACCAGGCTTTCAGCCGTTTGCGTTATATTCGTCAATTCAATGAATCGCGCAAGACCAAGATGAACCAGATTTCCAACACTGAGAAACGTATCACTGGCGAGGTTGAAGCCAGCCAAAAAGCTCGCGAGGAACAGGCTGCCATGTTGGCTGACGAAAAGGTGCAACAGGCTGAATTGCAGAAGGAAAAGGAACAGCTGAATAGCCAGATTGCATCGCTGAAAAGGAAAGAAGGCCAGTTGCAGAAAGATATCAAGCAGAAGCAACAGCAAGCCAAGAACCTACAAAAAGCCATCGACGACATCATTGCCGAAGAGATTCGTCTGGCCAACGAACGAGCCAAGAAAGAAGCCGAAGCCAAGGGCAAGAAGGCTGAAAGCAGCAAAGGCATCGTGATGACGCCCGCCGAGAAGACGCTTTCCACCAACTTCGCGAACAACAAAGGCAAGCTGCCTTGGCCAGTCGAGCGCGGCGTGGTATCGTCGTCCTACGGCAAGCATGCTTCCGTGGTATCTGATAAGGTCACCGTGACCAATTCGGGCATCGACATTGCCACCGATGAGAATGCCCAAGCTCGTGCGGTCTTCGATGGCGTTGTCACCTCGGTCACTAAGCTGACAGGCTCCAACACGGTGATTATCATCCGCCATGGCGAGTATTTCACCGTTTATTCCAATATTGAGGAAGCCATCGTCAAACGTGGCGACAATGTGAAGACCAAGCAAAACCTTGGCCGTATTCATACCAACAAGGCTGAAAACAAGACGGAATTGCATTTCGAATTGCTGAAAGGCCAACAACGCGACAACCCCGAACCGTGGTTATCCCTGTAGAGACGCAAGATTTTGCGTCTAATAAAATTAAATGAATCATGCGCAAGAAATTGATTATATTGTTTTTAGGTCTGTTGGTCCTGATGGCCAGTTGCAAGACGCAAGAAGTGCCGGGCCGTCGTCGCGCCCCACGGCATTGCAACACTTGCACGAAATGGAGCTACATTCCCGTAAAAACCATCGACGATGAAGCCTGAAGAGCTTGAATTGCTGAAGAAGTATTTCCCCGAAAAGGCTGTGCCGATGGTGGGAAAAGCCTACGATGAGCGTCAGTTTCGCCTGTGCTTCAAGCGGCCGCGCACCTCGAAATTGGGCGATTTCCGTCCACCGCGCACCTCGGCAAGCAAGGTTTGTTGCATTACGCTCAACAGCGACCTCAATCCTTATCAGATGCTCGTCACCTTTGTGCACGAGGTGGCGCATTACGATGTGTTTCGCCAATATGGCTTGCGGAAGGTGCAGCCGCATGGCGAGGAATGGAAAATGGTGTTTTCGACCTTGCTGCAGCCTTACCTTACCGAAGAGATTTTCCCATCGGATGTGCTGCAACAGTTGCGTGAGCATCTTCTTCACATCAAGGCAAGCAGTCATACTGACCAAGAGTTGCAGCGTGTGCTCCAGAAATACGACGAGAACCCGCTTTTTGAGACCACTGTCGAGCAGTTGCCCGAAGGCGCACGTTTCGTGTTGCGTGACGGGCGAATCTTCCAGAAAGGCCCCAAGCAGCGCACACGCTACAAGTGCTATTGCGAAGACAATGGCCGCTATTATACTGTGGCAGGTTTAGCCGAGGTGGTCGCAGTGCTTAGCAATTAGTCCTTAAATTGTCTTCTTTGATTTGTTCCATTTAACCGCCAGCAGGCCGTAGATGCCGACTATCAGGAAGCAGATGAATGGCAGGAAATAGGAGACGTTGACGGCGGGCATACCCCAAATGGTTCCCTTGTCGATGATGGCGCCTTGAAGTGGCGGCAGCAAGGCTCCGCCAACGATGGCTTCCACCAAGCCAGCGGCTCCGATGGTCACTTGGTCGCCATCAAGGCCATCCAAGGCGATGCCGTAGATGGTTGGGAACATCAGCGACATGAAGGCGGAGATACCTATCAGGCAATACAAGCCAATGCTGCTCTGGATGAAAATGGCTCCTGCCGAGCACAGCATGGCACCACAGGCAAACACGACGAGCAGCTTGCGAGGATTGACTTTACGCATCAGCAAGGTGCTGATGAAACGGCCTACTACAAACATGCCCATGGCAATCATGTTGAAATATTGTCCTTGTGTCTTACTGAAACCAAGGTGCTCAGCATAGTGGATGATGAAAGTCCACACCATGATTTGTGCGCCAACGTAGAAAATCTGTGCCACGACACCGAAGACGTATTGCTTGTTGCGAAGCAGTTGACCGAAGGTCTTCTTTAATGGGATTTGTTCATTTTGGTCTTTTTTGTCTTCTATCTTGATGAAAGTCACGAGGATGAGAATGGCCAAAACCACAATGCCGAGGATGACGTAAGGGTTGCGAATGACCATGAGGTCGTTGGCGCGGATGGCTGATTTTGTGGCTGCATCGAGGCTGGCGTAGTCGTCAACTTTGTCGGATTGCAGGCGCGAGAGGATGAATTGCGAAGCCACCAACATTCCCAAGAGCGAGCCGATAGGATTGAACGACTGCGAGAGGTTGAGGCGTTGTGTGGCGTTGTCCTTGTCGCCCATCGAGAGGATGAACGGATTAGCAGTGGTTTCGAGGAAAGCCAAACCGAAGGTGAGAATGTAGAGAGCAATCAGGAAGAAGGTGTAGATGCCGTATTGAGCCGCTGGAAAGAACAGTAAGGCACCGAGGGCATAGAGCGCCAAGCCAAGGATGATGCCTTTCTTGTAGCTGTGTTTGCGCACATAGAAGGCAGCAGGGAAAGCCATGGTGGCATAGCCGCCGTAGAAGGCGAACTGCACCAAGGCGGCCTTGGAAGCCGAGATTTCAAGGATGGTGCCGAAAGCAGCAACCAAAGGATTGGTGATGTCGTTGGCAAAGCCCCACAAGGCGAATAAGGTCGTCACGATGATGAAGGGAAACAGGAGCTTGCGTGGTACTAATGGTTTCTTTTCCATGATTTGTTGATGTTCAATAGGATTTTATTTTTTCAAAATTACATATTTTTTATCAAACTGCGGAAAAAATTCCGCAATATTTTTGGGCATTATGGATAATTCCATTTTATCATGCTCGCAAAATGATAGATAAGCCATAGATTGCATTTTTGTATCATTTTATTATTCAATGATTTACAAATCAGATTTCCGCTTTTATGATAGAAAAGGCCTCTTTGGGGTATTGACAATTGTTTTTTCTTTGTCTTTTTCGCATATTTTTGCCTTGTGATAAAAACGATAAGGCATGAAAACGACAAAAGCATTTCTTTTTTACGTTCTGATTTTCGGAGCTGTGTTTGCATTGACGTCGTGTCGCAACGAAAAACGGCATCTCGAAAAGGCGCACTCCTTATATATTGAAGGCAGCGAAAAACGTCATCAGAAACAGTCGGAAATGGCTGCCGAATTGTTCAGTCAGGCTTTGTTGGAAATCGAGAAATGCGATGACGGAAAGGAAGACGTGTTGCGGCTGAAAGGCAAAATTGAGGACGATTTGGGCGTGATGTATTGGCTTCACACCATGAACGAGGAGGCTTTGCGTTTGCACGAAGATGCTTTGTCCGTTTTCCGCAAAGTCAACGATTCGGTTTCTTTGGCTCGGGCTTTGAGAAACTGCGGCAGGGTTTCGGCTTCGCTGCAAATGTTGCCTGAAATGCAAAACCATTACGAAGAAGCTTTGGAAATAGCGCAAGCTATTGAAAACGACAGCCTTATAAATGACATCCGTATCGAACTGGCTCGCGATTGCTATTTGGAAACGGAAGCTTACGATAAGGCGATTGCCTGTGCGGAACAGGTCTTGGAAAACGGTGCCGAGACCGACCAGTGTCATCTGATTTTGGGCGTTGCTTATTTCTATCAAGAAGCCGATAGTCTGGCTTGGTATCATCTTCAGGAAAGTGTGAAAAGCAATATTGCCGGTGTCAAGATGTCGGCCTACCAAACCTTGCGCTATTTGGTGGAATATCAGGGAGATTATGAGAAAGCGCTTGAATATCAGGAACTTTTTCAGGAAAATATGATGCAGGCCGATAAGCAACATCGCAGCGAGCAGGTGCAGCGCATCAAGGCGGACTACGATTTGCAGGTGCAGAAAAACGAACTGCAAGCCGAGCAAAGGCTGAAAAATGTCCGTCTGTATCTTTTCCTTTCGCTCTTGGCCATTGCCTTGCTGACGGCCTTTTTCGTCCTTCGCCAGAAGATGCTCAACGGCAAACTCAAAATAGAGCAAATGAAAAACCAGATGGAAATCGCCTTGAAGAAAAACAAGGTCTATGTCACGGCTTTGGCGTTGTCGGAGCAGGTGACTTCTTCTTCCTTGGATTTCAATCTTGAGGAGCGCGACTGGAAAGATTTCATCGAGCTGACGGATTTCGCCTACGGCGATTTCACGAAACGTCTTATGGCGCAATATCCCGCCTTGACCGACAGCGACTTGCAGATTTGTTGCCTCACCAAACAAGGTTTCAGCAATCAGGTCATTTCCATTTTGTTAGGAATTCAGACGGCTTCGTTTGCACGCCGCAAATCCTACATCAAGCAGGAAAAAATGAATGGCCTGAACGATGAAAGGTCATTTGAAGAAATAATCAACGCCGTGTAGAGACATTGCGTGCAACGTCTCAATCAACAGACAAAAAATCATAATCAATTGAATATTAATAATCTAAAAAATTATTCTCTATGAAAAAAGCATTAGTAATCTTATCAATGTTTGTTCTCGCAGCCTGGAATACGGTTTGCGGACAGACTCAGGAATTTGCTCCCGTCGGGGCGGAAT
>CALBNP010000197.1 GCA_937896505.1 uncultured Bacteroidales bacterium
TCGAGAATGTCGCGCAGCACGCGGCGGATGGCGTCTTGGTCGTCTATGATGAGTATTCTTGACATAGTTCCGAATTTTGCGCAAAGATAGGAAAGTTATGCTTTATCCTGCAAAAAAATGACTGATTGATTGCGCTATGAATCCAATTGAGCTGATTTCAAATTGTTTCAAAATGGGATATTGAAATCTTTCTTATTTTTGCGGAAATAAAATTCAATCCCATGTTTGATACATCTATTTTTTCTCCTTGGGTCTTGTTCACTGATTTGGGGCTTATCATGTGCCTCCTTCTCGTTGGAAAACTGATTCGTGTAAAAGTGAAAATCGTTCAGAAACTCTTCATCCCGTCGAGCATGATTGCCGGTGTGTTGGGACTTGCATTTGGCCCGAATGGTCTTGGTTGGCTGCCGTTTTCCGGTTCCATCAACGTTTATCCGGCCATTCTGATTGCCGTGGTCTTTGGTGCGCTACCATTGTCATCACCTGCATTTAAGGTCAAGGAAGTGGCGGGAAGGGTAGGACCTTTGTGGGTCTATTCCCAGTTCGGCATGTTGTTTCAATGGGCGGTGATGGGCCTTTTCGGCTTGTTGGTGATGAAAGCCATTTGGCCGAATCTGAATGATGCTTTTGGCGTGATGCTGCCCACGGGTTTCTATGGCGGCCACGGAACGGCGGCAGCTATTGGCACTGCTTTCAACGGCCTCGGCTGGGACGAAGCGGGAAGCCTCGGCATGACTACGGCCACCATCGGCGTGATATTGGCCATAATCGGTGGCTTGCTGTTCATCAAAATTGCGGCTAAGAACAAACAGACTTCCTATATTTCCGATTTCGGCGACCTGCCCGATGAATTGCGCGATGGACTCATGCCCGAAGAGAAGCGTGAACCTTTGGGAATCGCCACCACGTCTCCCATTTCCATCGATTCGCTGACTTTCCATTTCGCCTTGGTGATTGTCGCGGCGTTTGGCGGTTATCTGGTCAGCAAAGGCGTGAAACTCTGTTATCCGAAATTGGAACTTCCTGTTTTCAGTTGCGCTTTCATCGTCGGCCTCCTGATGAAACTGATATTCAACAAAACCAAGGTCTCGCGCTATGTCGATGGCAAGACGGCAAGCAGTATCAGCAGTTTCGCCACCGACCTCCTTGTCGCTTTCGGAATCGCTTCCATCAAACTTGATGTCGTGGTGAAATATGCAGTTCCTCTTCTTGTGCTGCTTGTGGTCGGAACTATCGTCACGGTGTTCACGGTTTTCTATTTTGG
>CALBNP010000198.1 GCA_937896505.1 uncultured Bacteroidales bacterium
GAAATTTAGTCAGTTTGAAGTGGAAATCTATGATTTTTTAGGCGATTTCTACTCCAAACCCACCAAAAAGGATTATTTCAGCACATTCTCGATGGCCATATCGAATAGACGGTCAAGCGTCAAGCCGAAGCAGCGTGCCTGAGCCGGAATGATGCTGGCCTCCGACATGCCAGGGACGATATTGGCTTCGATGAAGAAAACGCCCTCGTCACTGACAATGTAATCCATACGCACAAAACCCTTACATTCAAGCTTTTCGTACAGCATGGCCGTCGTCGCCTTGATTTCGATTTCAATTTCCTCATCGACTTCGGCAGGCGTGATTTCATCGCATTTGCCAGCGGTATATTTCGCCTCGTAATCGAAAAATTCGTTCTTGCTGCAAATTTCAGTCAACGGAAAGACCATCATTTTGCCATCATATTTCATGGCACCGCAGCCAAATTCACGGCCACTGACAAACTTTTCGCACATCACCTGACCGCCAGCCGCCATTGCCTTTTCCATGGCTGGGACGAATTGTTCCATTGTCTTCACCTTCGACACACCGACACTTGAGCCGTTGCAAGTCGGTTTGATGAACAAAGGCAAACCCAGCTCCTCAACGATTTCGTCAGCATCATAGCCTTCACCCTCGTTGACCAAGACCGAAGGCGACACATTGACATCGTAAGATGCCACCACACGCTTGCAGAAATCCTTGTGGAAAGTCAGGGCGCAAGTGGTCAAATCGGACGAAGTGCAAGGGATACCCATCAGTTCGAGATAACCCGACAGTGGGCCATTCTCGCCCGGCACACCGTGAACGGCATTGAAAGCCACCTCAAACTTCACCTTCTTGCCATCGACACAGATGGAGAAATCGTTTTTATCGACATCAACCTTCGTTCCGTCGTCAAGAAGACCATACCAGCCTTTCTTCGAAACTACCAGAATATAAGACAGATACTTCTCAGGATTCAGGTTTTTCTTCACCACATGGGCGCTATTGACGGAGATTTCAAACTCGCCGGAATCGCCGCCACAGATAATTGCTACGTTTTTCATATTTTTTTCCTACTTTTGTCGGTTTAAAATTGCTAACAATAATACGCTAAAAAATGCGTTGTAATAACGCCGCTAAAATACACAAAGTATGGGTAGATTTTCCTTTTTGAAGCAAAAGAAATTTTACATCAACCTAATTATCATTATCGTCCTGTTTTTCGTCCTTTTATGGTTTGCTTTCAGGATGCTCAAGGTCTATACACGCCACGACAAAGTCTATACCATGCCCTGTTTCATCGGCCTGGACTACCACGAAGTGGAACGCGACTATGCCAAAGACTTCAACTTCATCTTGATTGACAGTGTATATCCAAAAGGGCAAACTCCTGGTTCTATCGTTCAGCAAGACCCGCTACCTGGTTCAAAAATCAAACAAGGTCGCAATGTGTATTACATTATCGTGGCCGAGATGCCCGAAATGACCACCATGCCCAACCTGAAAAATGTTTCGCTGCGGCAAGCTATCGGACTTCTTGAATCGAAAGGCCTCGAAGTGGATCGTCTTGAATATGAAGACTATTTCGCCAAGAATGCCATCATCGAGCAATACTACAATGGTTCCATCATCAAGCCAGAGACCGAGCTTGTGAAAGGCAGCAAAATCGTGCTCCACGTGGGCAAAGGCCAAGAGCTGACCAAAGTGAAAGTGCCTAACCTGATTGGCAAACCCGCCGAGGAAGCCAAGCGTCTGCTCAACCTCGCTGGTCTCAACCTCGGCAATGTCAATTACGAAGACAACGACAGTCTGCAATACCAACGCATCATCCGCATGACCCCCGGACCAAGTTCAGGACTCATCGAGTTAGGCTCATACGTCAACCTTTGGTTCCATTCGCAAAAGACCTTCGACTTCGAGAAGGAACTCCACAACCTGATGCGTGAGGACTCCGTCAACAACAAACCGGAACCCATTGAGACAGAAACCATCGAGCCCGAAACCATCGAAACAACCGACTATGAATATGAAGACGAATTTTAAGATATTACAATTAGCGCTGGCCCTGACTTTCATTTCAGGAAGCGCAATGGCACAAGAAATATTGACCGGCATACAACGCGAACCTGGCAACAAGGCTCAAAGAAACGCACAAGCCATCACCTTGCCCTTCTTCGACGACTTCGCCCATTCGGCAGTATATCCCGACCCAGCAAAATGGACCGACAACAATGCGTTGGTGAACGACGGTTTCCCCTTTCAGGCGCCCAACCGCAACTGTGTCACCCTCGATGCCCTCGATGCCCATGGCCGCGTCTATGACTATGCCATCAGCAACCCTTTCATTGCCGAATACCTCACCTCTGCACGAATCCGCCTCGACTCCATCTTCGAGCCGACGCCACGCGCCCTCACCCCAGCCGATTCGCTATATTTCAGCTTCTGCTACCAGCCTCAAGGCAACGGCAACAAGCCCGAACCTCACGATTCGTTGGTGCTTCAGTTCGGCACCACTACCGACCGTCAAGAGTTCAAATATATCGAATACAACAATTTCAGCATAGCCGAGATATTCGAGCACATGCAAGTCGATACGCTCTTCCCTCACGACACTGTCTGGGCTTTTGGCGGATGCAATCCCAACATGTTCTACATCGTCACCGACACGCTTACCCACATTACAGCGGGCAGCATCGCCATCCCTTGCGATTCGATATTCGAAACCGTAGCCGACACCACCTGGCATCACATCTGGAGTGCTCACGGGCAATCTCTCGACGAGTTCATGGCAGAGAACAACAACCAGAGTTTCAAGCAAGTGATGATACCCATCAACGACTTGCAGTATTTCAAGGATTGCTTCTATTTCCGTTTCTACAACTACGCCAGCATTGTCAACTCATCGCTGCCCAGCAACCGCGGCAACGAAGACAACTGGAACATCGATCTGGTGTATCTCAACCTCAACCGCACCATTGCCGACCTTAGCTACCCGATGCTCACCTTCTCGGGACAAAGGCCAAGTTTCATCAATCGCTACCAAGTCGTTCCTTACACCCAATACCGTATCAATCCAAGTTCGTTCATCAAGGAACAGCTTGAACTTGATGTGGCCAACCTCGACAAGGAATCGCACAATGCCTCCTATTATTATAGTGTGCAACAAATCGGTGGAAGCCAATACTACGAGCGTCACCTTACCCCTGTTGAAATCACGCCTTACCAGCAATCAGGATTCTTGAGCTGCAACGATTCGGAAGAATCGCCAGCCTGTCCGTTTGTCGGCCAGCTCTTCGCCCTCGACCCTATGATTGACAGCGCTTCCTACCTCATCAAGCACTACATCTACGACTCGGCATGCAATCCGCCTTTGGTTGATTCGATGGTGTATCGCCAAGGTTTCTACAACTATTACGCCTACGACGATGGCATTCCCGAACTTGGCTATGGCGTGGAACCTGCCAACGGTCAGTTCGCCATGCGTTTCGACATGGCCCAACCTGAGAAAATCTGCGGTGTGCAACTGCTCTTCAACCGTACCCTTCACGATGCCAACATGAAATATTTCGACATCGCCATCTGGAAAGACCAAAACGGCAAGCCAGGCGACGAAATCTATCGTTTCCCGAACCAACGCCCCGAATGGGCTGAAGGCCAACCCTACCGTTTCACCTATTACAAATTCGACAGCAGTCCCACCCTAAGTGGCACGTTCTATATCGGCCTAGTACAGCAAAGCAACGGCCTCATCAACATCGGCTTCGATGCTACCACCGACAACAGCCAATATTGTTTCTACAACGTGAACGGCGCATGGATGCCCAGCCAGACGAAAGGCACCTTGATGATTCGCCCCGTCGTCGGAAAATCATATTACATCGGCCTCGATGAAACAGAAGCAAGACAGATGGAACTCTATCCTAATCCCGCAAGCGATGTGCTGCACATCAACGGATTGGAGAGCAATCAAGCCAGCCAAATCAGCATTTATGACTTGACAGGCAAACGCGTATATCAAAGCAGTTTCGAAGAAGAGATTCCGGTCGCCGACTTCAATAACGGATTGTATTTCATCAGCGTCACCACCACCGACGGACAAGTTTTCACCCAAAAATTCATCATCAGCAAATGAGCCAAGATTTCGACGACACCCTTGAAAACGACCTTGCCGAAGAAGAAGGCAACGAACTCTTTGAGCACATCCGCATCGTGGTCGATAAAGGCCAGCAGATGGAACGCATCGACACCTTCCTGACCAACCACATACAGAACATCTCGCGCAACCGCGTGCAGAACGCTGCCAAGGCTGGCAACATCTTGGTGAACGAGAAGGCGGTGAAGCAAAACTACAAGGTGAAGCCCAACGACGTGATTTCCATCGTGTTCAGCTATCCGCCACGCGACACTGACATCAAGCCGCAGCAGATTCCGCTCAACATCGTCTATGAAGACGACGACGTGATTGTCGTCAACAAGCAAGCCGGATTGGTGGTTCACCCTGGCCACGGCAACTTCGACGGCACCTTGCTCAACGGCTTGGCCTATCACTTCGAGCAGACCCACCAGAATGTGGAAAACAAGTTCGGCTATCTCGTGCACCGCATCGACAAGGACACCACCGGTTTGATGATCGTGGCCAAGAACGAGACCGCGCAAGCCATCCTCGCCCATCAGTTCTTCGAGCACAGCATTCACCGCCGTTACTACGCCTTGGTGTGGGGCGATTTTGCTGAGGACGAAGGCATCATCGAAGGCAACATCGGGCGCAGTGCCAACGACCGCCGCAAGATGGCCGTCTATCCCGAAGGCAACCAAGGCAAAGACGCCATCACCCACTGGAAGGTGCTGGAGCGCTTCGGCTATGTCACGCTGAACGAATACAGGCTCGAGACGGGACGCACCCACCAAATCCGCGTCCACTCGCAATACATCGGGCACCCGCTGTTCAACGATGCCATGTATGGCGGCGACATGATTCTGAAAGGTACCACATTCTCGAAATACAAGCAATTCATCGACAACTGCTTCAAGATTATCCCTCGCCACTCGCTGCACGCCAAGGAGCTGGGATTTGTTCACCCGACAACAGGCAAGCAAATGATGTTCACCTCTGAACTCCCCGACGACATGGTCCAGGTGCTGGAGAAGTGGAGAAACTATATGAAATCGAGAGATTTGGTTGAGGACTAAGCCTTAATGGCTTTCCCCTTTTCGGCAAGCGTCTTATCCAAATCAAGCAGGAAATTGCGCGTGTTTTCGAGGGTTTCGAGCATGATGATACGTTCCTCGTAGTCGCTAAATTTCTCTTTCAGAGCCAATTTTGCACCAGCCAAAGTGTAGCCTTTTACCTTCAACAGATGATAGATGACATGCACATAACGCACGTCGCGCTCGGTGAAGAGCCGGTTGCCTTTTTTGTTCTTCCGTGGACGCAACACATCGAATTCCTTTTCCCAATAGCGTATCATTGAGGTATTTACGCCAAACATATCGGCCACTTCGCCGATGCTGTAATAAAATTTTCCTGTGGTTTTAGTCTCTTCCATAGTTTAGTCCATTGTTTTTGTCGGCAAGGTTGACTGTTCGAGAATCTGTTCGTATTGTTCGGGAGTCAAGTCGTTGAAGAAGAAGTGAATCGGGTCAATCGGCACATCGTCTTTGCGCAGTTCGTAATGCAAGTGGATGCCCGTCGATTTGCCCGTCGATCCGGCATAGCCAATCAGCTGTCCACGTTTCACCTTTTGGCCTTTCCTAACGGCGAAGCGGTTGAGGTGGGCATACATCGACTTGTAGCCATAACCATGGTCGATAGTCACCATCTTTCCGTAACCCCATTGCGTCTTGTCGATGTCCACGACACCATCCCCCGTAGCATAGATTTCGGCATTCAGATTGGTCGAAAAATCAACACCGCTATGGAATTTCGCGATGTTGTAGATTGGGTCGGGACGATAGCCAAAAAACGAAGAGATATACTTTATGTCTTTGACTCTCATAGGCATGATGGCAGGAATGCTGGCAAGCATTTCCTCCTTGTTGCGCGCCATCTCGAACACTTCATCGTAAGAGATTGACTGATAATAGAGTTGGCTTGCAATCATATCCAGCTTCTTCGATGCGGCAATCACCTTTTCAGAATTACGATAGCCCACCAGATTGGCATAGAGGTTGACATTCGCCAAGCCCATTCTACGCTTAACGCTTGTGATAGGCTCAGCATCAAAGATCACACGATATACGTTATTGTCACGTTGCTCCAAATCGGCCAGTTCAGCCTCATACAAGTCCATTCTGTCGTTCAGGATATCGTATTGCAGCTTCATGTATTCCAACTCGCGAGCCTGGATCTTCTCTTGAGGCGACTTGAACAAGGCGAAAAGCAAGATTGCAAAAAGGAAAGCCATACCAATCACCGACAAAGAGACGAGCACAATGCGGCCCACCTTTCTCGCCGTCGAGATCTGGAACACTTCAAAAGCGAGCGTCTTAGGGTTAAATATGTACTTCTGTTTCGCCATTTTTGTCTATTTTAACCTGTAATAAACGAGGTACGACAAATTCTATTGCGCAAAATTACAGAATTCGGCCAAATAATCGTACTTTTGCAGACTTTTTTAATAAGGTATCTATTTACTTCAATTTTGGAATAACAAATACAACATATTAGAAATGAACGCATACGAAATCAGAAACAGTTTCTTGGAGTTTTTCCGTTCGAAGGAACACGCCATCGTTCCTTCGGCTCCCATCGTTGTGAAAAACGACCCTACCCTCATGTTCACCAATGCGGGCATGAACCAATTCAAGGACATCTTCCTGGGCAACCAACCTGCCAAATGGAACCGTGCTTCCGACACGCAGAAATGTCTCCGTGTTTCGGGCAAGCACAACGACCTTGAGGAAGTGGGCCACGACACCTACCACCACACCATGTTCGAGATGCTCGGCAACTGGAGCTTTGGCGACTATTTCAAGAAAGAAGCCATTGCCTACGCTTGGGAATACCTCACCGAGGTGGTAAAAATCGACAAGGACAAGCTCTATGTCACCGTGTTCGGCGGCGACGAGAAAGACGGGCAACCTGCCGACATGGAAGCCTACGGCTACTGGATGGAACACGTCAGCGAAGACCGCATCATCTACGGCAACAAGCACGACAACTTCTGGGAGATGGGCGAGACCGGTCCGTGCGGCCCTTGCTCCGAAATCCATATTGACCTGCGTCCTGAAGCCGAGCGTCAGAAGATTGCCGGCCGCGACCTCGTCAACAAAGACGACCCACAAGTCATCGAGATCTGGAACCTCGTGTTCATGCAATACAACCGCATGGCCAACGGCCAACTCGTCGAGTTGCCCGCCAAGCATGTCGATACCGGCATGGGCTTCGAACGCCTCGTTCGTGTGCTGCAAGGCAAGACCTCGAACTACGACACCGACGTGTTCCAACCTCTGATTCAGGAACTCGCCAAGATGTCGGGCATCGAATACGGCAAGGCCGAGAAGACCGACATCGCCATGCGCGTCATCGCCGACCACTTGCGCGCCGTCAGCTTCGCCATCGCCGACGGACAGCTGCCTTCCAACAACGGAGCAGGCTACGTCATCCGCCGTGTGTTGCGCCGCGCCGTGCGTTACGGTTTCACCTTCCTCGGCTTCGACGAACCATTCGTGCACAAGCTGCTGCCTATCCTCGTCAGCCAGATGGAACACAACTATCCAGAAATCAAGGCTCAGCAAGAACTCGTCAGCAAGGTCATCCGCGAAGAAGAAGCCTCGTTCCTGCGCACTCTCGCACAAGGCATCAAGCGCTTTGAAGGCTACATCGAGCAACATCCTGGCCAGGACATCGACGGCAACTTCGCTTTCGAACTGTTCGACACCTACGGCTTCCCCATCGACCTCACCCACCTCATGGCCGAAGAAAAAGGCCTCAACGTGGATATGGACGGCTTCAAGGCCAACCTTGACGAACAGAAAAACCGCTCGCGCAAGGCTGCCGAGAAAGCCAATGGTGACTGGGTAGTGGTGACCGAAACCGAGAAACCTACCGAGTTCGTCGGCTATACCGAGACCCAATGCCAAAGCCACATTCTCCGTTTCCGCGAAGTGGTGGCCAAGAAGAAGACACATTTCGAGATTGTCCTCGACCGCACTCCTTTCTATGCAGAAATGGGCGGACAAGTGGGCGACACAGGCGTGCTGGTTTCGGAAAACGAGACCATCCAGATACTGAACACCGTCAAGGAAAACAACCTTGTCATCCATATCACCGAGCAGCTGCCTCAGAACCCTGAAGACAGTTTCACAGCTACCATCGACCGCGAACGCCGTCAGCGCATCGCCAACAACCACAGCGCCACCCACCTCATGCATGCCGCCTTGCGCCAAGTGTTAGGCAATCATGTGGAACAGAAGGGCTCGTTGGTTGACGACCAGCGTCTGCGCTTCGACTTCAGCCATTTCGCCAAGATGACTCCCGAAGAAATCCGCCAAGTGGAAAAGATTGTCAACCAGAAAATCAGGGAGAACATACCGAACGTCACCATGGTTGACGTCCCAGTTGACGAAGCCAAAGCCATGGGTGCCACTGCCCTCTTTGGCGAGAAATATGGCGACAAGGTGCGTATCGTCATCTTCGACAAGAACTACTCGATGGAACTCTGCGGTGGTGTCCACACCTCGGCAACAGGCAACATCGGCATGTTCAAGATTGTCACCGAAGGCGCCATCGCTGCTGGTATTCGCCGCATCGAAGCCATTACCGGCGAAGCCGTCGAACAATACCTCGACGAGAACCTCGACCTCATCGGCCGCATCCGCGAGACTGTGAAGTCGCCCGATATCGTGAAGGGCGTCGAGTCGCTTTCGGAACAGAACTCTGCCCTGAAGAAAGAAGTCGAACACCTGATGCAGGAAAAGGCTCAAGCCATCGCCGAGAAACTCGCCGACAAGACCGCCGAACACGAAGGCTGCCGCCTTATCATCGACACGCTGAACGTGAATGGCGACCAGCTGCGCAACATCGCCTTGATGCTCAAGCAAAATAACGAAAGCACCATCGCCATCCTCGGTTCCATTAGCGAAGGCAAGCCATCGCTCTGCTTCATGCTGCCCGAGGCCTACGCCGATGCGAAAGGCTTGGATGCCACCAAGGCCATCCGCGAAGTCGCCAAGGAAATCCAAGGCGGCGGCGGCGGACAGAAGACCCTCTGCGTGGCCGGTGGCCGCAATGCCGACGGCTTGCAGAAAGCCATGCAAATGCTGAGAGAGAAAATCTGATTCACTCAATATGGAAACAAAAAAAGCAGTCCGGAAGGGCTGCTTTTTTGTTTTGATGAAAGGAGAAACCTTAATCCCTTATTCCGTAGGCAAGGCCTTGAAACCATTGCCCATGATTTCGGAACTCTCAATCACATTGACAAAAGCATTCGGGTCGAGGAAACGAAGGTTCGCCTTCAGTTTCACCAAATCGGAACGGTTCAAGGTGACATAAATCATCTTGCGCTCGGCGCCTTGATAAAGACCACTGCCAGCGAAAACGGTACCGCTGCGGTCAAGATCCTTGATGATGAAGTTACGTACTGCATCAATTTCATCAGTAACGATAAATGCTGTCTTGTAGCTCTTCACGCCTTCCACCACAAGGTCGATAATCTTGCTCTCGATAAAGATGAGAATGATGGAATAGATAGGCAAACGGATGTCCTCAAAAGCGATGAGTGTAGTCAGCGAAATGAGGCTGTCAACAATCAACACCAGAGTTCCAAGACTTATCTTAGTATATTTGTGGATAATCATAGAGATGATGTCAGAGCCGCCAGAAGTGGCACCCGAACGGAAGATGACACCAATGGCCACACCATAGATGAGACCAGCCACAACGGTATTCAGGAAGAAGTCGGGCATGAAAAAGCGTTGCACATCGCCATCCATGAAGAACAAGGATGACTGGGCAGCAGCATCGAAGAAAGCACCGTCGTGGATGACAGGAGCATAGCCCCACCATGTCTCAAGGATGAAGGTGAACACAGGAATCAAAATGACCGAGACAACCGTCTTAATTCCAAACTTAGGGCCAAGTATGATGGTTCCAATGATAAGCAACGGAATGTCCATGCAGATGCCTGCCAGAGAAATCTTCCATCCCCACATGGCATTGAACACGTTAGCAAGACCATAAACACCGCCAGGCGCCAAATGGTAAGGATTCACAAACATTACATCGCCCACTGCAAACAGCAACGAACCTAACACCAGATAGAGATACGCAACAATCTCCTGCTTCAATTTTGCTTTTTCCATAACTCTAAAACATTAAATTACAATTTATTAAACAGAAAAGGCCTCTACATTTCTTGAGTGTGCAAAAGTACAAAAAAGGTTCATACTAGCAATAAAAAAGCAACCGCAAAGGAATCATCCACTTGCGGTTGCTCATTAAACGTTATTTCGAAGTAAATTACTTCAACAGTTTCACCTTCAGGGTTTCAATCATGTCGATGGTCATCTTGTCGAGGTCGTACTTCGGGTTCCAGCCCCATTCGTTACGGGCGCAGCTGTCATCCATCTTGTTCGGCCATGAATCGGCGATGGCTTGACGGATTGGGTCAAACTTGTATTCCATTTCGAAGTTTGGATAGTGCTTCTTGATAGCGTTGTAGATGATTTCAGGATCGAAACTCATGCTGGTAACATTGAACGAGTTACGGTGAATGAGTTTGGCAGGATCGGCTTCCATGATGTTCACCATGGCATCCAATGCGTCAGGCATATACATCATATCCATATAGGTGCCTTTGCTGATTGGGCAGATGAACTTTTCGCCCTTGACAGCTGCGTAATAAATTTCCACAGCGTAGTCGGTGGTGCCACCGCCAGGCAGTGTGAGGTTTGAAATCAAGCCTGGGAAACGGACGCTACGGGTATCGACGCCGAAACGGGTGAAATAGTAATCGCTCAGCAATTCGCCAGTCACCTTGGTGACACCGTAAATGGTGTTAGGACGCTGGATGGTATCCTGAGGCGTATTGTCGCGAGGTGTCGAGGTACCGAAAGCACCAATTGAAGAAGGTGTGAACACAGCGCAGTTGAAGGTGCGGGCCACTTCGAGGCAATTCACCAAGCTGCCGATGCCGACGTTCCAACCCAGCATAGGATTCTTTTCTGCCGTTGCAGAAAGGATGGCAGCGAGGTTGTAAATCGTATCAATGTTGTATTTCTTCACGACGTCAACAATCTGCATGATTTGCGTTGAGTCGATTCTCTCAAATGGGCCGTTTTCGACGATTTCGCCCGTCAACTGACGGAGGTCGCTGGCAACAACATTCTCATTGCCATAAATGCCACGGAGTTTCTTAACCAATTCGGTTCCAATCTGTCCGCCGGAACCAACAATCAATATTTTCTTCATTTTCTATTTGTATTCAAATTCAACTTGGCCATTGACTATGACTGTCCGATGAAATCATTCAGCGGTCGTGGCCATAGTCAATGGTCATAGTCAAAAAGCAATTATTTCAAAATTCCTAATTCCTTACCAATCTTTGTGAATGCAGCGATGCACTTGTCGAGGTGTTCGCGGGTGTGGGCTGCGCTGACCTGAACGCGGATACGAGCCTGTCCCTTTGGAACGACTGGATAGTAGAAACCTGTGACGAAGATGCCTTCTTCCTGCAACTTGGCGGCAAACTTCTGTGACAGCGGGGCGTCATAGAGCATGACAGCACAAATGGCTGACTGTGAAGGTTTGCAATCGAAACCAGCTTCCGTCATCTTGCTGATGAAGTAGCTTGTATTTTCATGCAGACGGTCTTGCAGTTCGTTGGTTTCGCTCATCATTTCGAACATACGGATACCGGCGGCAACCAGACCTGGAGCCATTGAGTTTGAGAACAGGTATGGGCGTGAACGCTGACGCAGCATGTCGATGATTTCCTTACGGCCAGTTGTGAAGCCACCCATAGCGCCACCGAATGCCTTACCGAGCGTACCGGTCAGGATTTCAATCTTGCCACGGAGGTTGTAGTGTTCGGTAACACCACGGCCTGTGCGACCGACGACACCAGCTGAGTGGCTTTCATCGACCATGACCATAGCGTTGTATTTCTGAGCCAATTCATAAATCTTGTCAAGTGGGCAAACATTGCCGTCCATTGAGAACACGCCATCGGTAACGACGAGGCGGAAGCGGCAACCCTGAGCATCCTGAAGTTGCTTTTCGAGGTCAGCCATATCAGCATTAGCATAGCGGAAACGCTGTGCCTTGCAGAGGCGTACACCGTCGATGATGGAAGCGTGGTTCAAGGCATCAGAGATGATGGCATCGTCTGGTCCGAGCAATGGTTCGAAAACGCCACCGTTTGCATCGAAGCAAGCAGCGTAAAGGATGGTATCTTCGGTGCCGAAGAACTCAGCAATCTTTGCTTCGAGTTTCTTGTGAAGGTCCTGGCAGCCGCAGATGAAACGGACGGAAGCCATGCCATAGCCACGGGCATCCATGCCTTCCTTGGCAGCCTGAATCAGTTCAGGATTGTCGGCCAAGCCGAGGTAGTTGTTTGCGCAGAAGTTGAGGCAGACCTTGCCACCAACCATGATTTCAGCGCCTTGAGCGCTTTCAATGATACGTTCATGCTTATAAAGGCCATCGGCTTCAATCTGAGCCAATTCCTTCTTCAGATACTCTTGAAAGTTTGTGTACATCGTATGATATTTTTAAAGTTAATTTCTAAGAGTGCAAAAGTACGAAAAGCATTGGAAAATTGTTCTAAAAATGTTGGAATTTT
>CALBNP010000199.1 GCA_937896505.1 uncultured Bacteroidales bacterium
GGCCAATCCCTTTTTTTAGCCTCTGCGCTCAGACACACTTTTTGGGACAGTATCGGTACGACAGGACGGTATTAGCCTTTTGATAGAAAATTGGATTTGGTGACTGAAATTTGGGATTTTGCAGGAAAAATGTGTTTTGAAAATTGGGATTTTGCAGGAAAAAGGTATTTTGAAAATTGGGATTTTGCGATTTTTATTGATAAAAATACTTGTATTTCAATAAAATAATGTAATTTTGCGCGGTGATAAAATCGCAAAGCTATGGAAGAGCGTGTTTTTAAGCGCAAAATATACGATAAAATGCTGCTTTGGAAGCAGGAAAACCAAGGGCGGACGGCCTTGTTGGTGGAAGGTGCGCGTCGTATTGGAAAGTCAACCATTGTCGAGGCTTTCGCAAAAAACGAGTACAAATCGTATATTTTGATTGATTTCAACAAGGTCTCCGATAAGGTTAAGAACCTGTTTGACGATTTGGAAGACCTCGAATACATTTTCCTTTATCTTCAGACGCATTATCATGTGACTTTGACGGAACGGCAGTCGCTCATTATTTTCGATGAGGTTCAGAAATGCCCTCAGGCGCGTCAGGCCATCAAATATCTGGTGGCTGATGGGCGTTATGATTATATTGAGACAGGTTCGCTTATCAGCATCCGAAAAAACATTCAGGACATCACCATTCCGAGTGAGGAAGACAGAATTCGCATGTATCCTATGGATTACGAGGAGTTTAGATGGGCTTTGGGCGATGAAGTCACTTTCCCGACACTGAAGGTGTTTTATGACAAACGCAAAAGTTTGGGGAGCCTTCACCAACTGAAACAGCGCGAATTGAGGCTTTACATGTTGGTCGGTGGAATGCCGCAAGCGGTCAATGCTTATTTGGAAACCAATAATTTTGCGAGCGTTGACAAAGTGAAACGCGGCATTTTGAATCTGTATTTCGATGATTTCAACAAGATTGACCCGACGGGGAAGGCTTCGATGCTGTTTCGTGCGGCACCGGCGCAACTGATGAAAAACGCTTCTCGCTATCAGGTTTCAAGTGTTTTGGAGAACGATAGGGCCGAGTCGGTGAGCGAAATCGTGAGCGAAATGAAGGAGTCGATGACGGTCAATGTGGCTTATCATTCAAACGACCCCAATGTGGGGATGTTGCTGTCGAAGGACATCAATTATTACAAGTTGTATGTGGGCGATACGGGGCTTTTCATCACTTTGGCGTTTTGGGACAAGGATTTCGTCGATAACATTATCTATCAGAAACTGTTGGGTGATGATTTGTCGGCGAATCTGGGCTATGTGTATGAAAACTTAGTGGCGCAGATGTTGCGCGCTGCAGGTAACGAATTGTATTACTACACTTTCCCGACGGAAAAAGGAAACCATAGCTATGAGATTGATTTTCTTTTGTCTCGTGGCAACAAATTGTGCCCGATTGAGGTGAAATCGTCGGGCTACAATACACATGCTTCCTTGGATGCCTTTTGCGAAAAATATTCATCGCGCATTAGGGAACGTTATTTGGTTTATAACAAGGATTTGAAAAAAGATGGTGAGACATTGTGCTTGCCACCCTACATGATTAGCTTCTTATAATGTTGATTTTCAGATGAAAAAAATAATATCAATCTTCTTTGCGGCGATGCTTTTTGTTTCTTGCAGCCGAGAAATGAATTCCGATGAAAACCTCGCCATTTTCAAATACAACGAATCGGCGGGCATATTGACTTTGGATCCGATTTATGCCAAGGACTTGCCTCATATTTGGGCCTGCAACCAGTTGTATAACAGCCTCGTGGCTTTCGATGACAGCATGAATGTCGTCCCAATGATTGCCAAAAGCTGGGAAATCAGCGAGGACGGCCTGACATACACTTTCCATTTGCGCAACGATGTCTTTTTCCATGAATCTGAGGCCTATTCGGAACCGCGTTGCGTGACGGCAAATGATGTCGTTTATTCCTTTAACCGTGTGGTTGACAAATCGTTAAATTCGCCAGGCTCATGGATTTTTGCTTCGGTGAAACATGATGATGACGGTTATGCTTTCACGGCGGTCGATGACAGCACTTTCCAAATCGAATTGGCGAATCCTTTTCCGCCGTTTTTGGGCATTTTGTCGATGACCTATGCTTCGGTTGTGCCGCACGAAGCCGTTGAATATTATGGCGATGCGTTCAGAAATCATCCGGTTGGGACGGGTCCTTTCAAGTTCCAGTATTGGAAGGAAAACGTGAAGCTCGTCTTTCGCAAGAATCCCGATTATTTTGAGTTTGAGGCAGGGGAGAGGTTGCCTTATTTGGATGCCGTTTCCATCAGTTTCCTCATCGACAAACAGGTCGCTTTCCTTGAGTTTATCAAGGGAAAATTCGATTTCATGTCGGGCATTGATGCGCGATATAAGGACGAACTTTTGACTTACGACGGCCTGCTTCGCCAGAAATATGAATCCAAAATATATCTCATTACGGAACCATATCTGAATACGGAATACATTTCGTTTTACATTGATTCAGAGGATGTCTTGGGCGTTGAACGCGCCAAGGCATTGCGTCAGGCGGTGAACTATTCCATCGACCGAGAGAAGATGCTTCGCTATCTGCGTAATGGTATTGGCGAGGCGGCTACGGGCGGCATCATTCCTGCCGGTTTGCCTGGTTTTGACAACACGATTGGCTACGATTATGACTTGAAAAAAGCGCAATGTTTAGTCAGTGAAAACGATTTGGAAGGCTACACACTGAACCTCTCCACTACGGCGGAATATGCCGATATTGGAAAATTCGTGCAGTCGCAAGTTGAGGCGGTTGGTCTGAAATGCAAGATGGAGGTGATGCCTCCGGCCACGATGCGTAGCATGAGGTCGAATGGCAGCCTCTCGTTTTTCCGTGCCTCGTGGGTGGCCGATTATCCTGATGCCGAAAACTATCTTTCGTTGTTCACCACGGCGAATTTTGCTCCCGCTGGGCCGAATTATTCCCATTATTCCAATCCGAAATACGATGCATTGTATGCCAAGGCGATGGCCTGCACCGATGCTAATGAGCGTGCTGCCTATTACCGCCAAATGGATGCCCTGATGATGGAAGACGCGCCTATCGTGCCGCTTTTCTACGACGAGGTCCTGCGTTTCGTCAACAAGAGGGTGGAAGGCTTGGGAAGCAATCCGACTAACTTGCTGGATTTGAGGAAGGTGAAAGTTGAGAATTAAGAATGCAGAATAATGAAAAACAACGCTTCGGCTCCGCTCAGTGTCCCCAAGTCCAAACTTCCAAATGTCCCCAAGTCCCATAGTCTAATAGTCCCAAAGTCAAATAAACAATTCAACAAATCAAATAGTCCCCAAGTCTAAATGTCCCCAAGTCCCCCAGTCCCCCAGTCAATCAACAAATAAACATCATAAAACATGAATAAAAGAGAACAACACAGACTTCAGAACGAACAGTTTCTGGAAGAAATCCGAAAGGAAGAAGGCATCAAGGAATTAGGTAATGGCGTGCTTTACAAGGTTTTGGCATCGGGTGATGGCCACAATCGCACACGGGTGAGAAACGAGAGCATCGTCACGGTGCGCTATAAAGGATCGCTAATCAACGGCAAGGTGTTCGACGATGCTTTTGAGCGCAATTATCCAGAAAGTTTCCGTGTGTATGAACTGATCGGCGGTTTCCAGATGGCCTTGCTGAGCATGCACATCGGCGACCGCTGGATGGTTTACATACCCGCTGAAATGGGTTACGGCAACCGCAATGCAGGTGAGATTCCTGCCAATTCCACGCTGATTTTCGAGATTCTACTGATCGCTGCGGCTGGGTAATCTGTTATTTAATATTCACCTTCCGAGTCATCACGCCATGAGCAGTTTGGACTTGAAGGATGTAATACCCTACAGGGTAGGCGCAAAGGTCGATGACTAATTGGTTGCCATCGCCTTCCTGGGTGAATAGCTTTTGCCCAATGCTATTGAAAAGGC
Source organism: uncultured Bacteroidales bacterium (assembly GCA_937896505.1). Classification (GTDB taxonomy): domain Bacteria; phylum Bacteroidota; class Bacteroidia; order Bacteroidales; family F082; genus Limimorpha. Next base: position 3,977 of record CALBNP010000199.1, read on the forward strand.
TAACTTGCTGCAGACCTTCGCATCGGATGGTGACGGCATCGATGGCTGGGTTAGGGAAGATATTGATAACACTATTGCTATCTTCGTTCACATCGGTCGGGTCGGCCACGAGGATGGTCTCTTCGCAGCTCATGGCTAAGCGTGTGAAATCGCTTTCTTCACCATTGTAGATAACGCGCAAAACATATTCGTGGTCGATGCGGTCTGGGGCGACATCGGTATAGGAGTTGGTATCGCCAGGGACGATGTCGTACGACTCGCCATCTCGGATGATAAACGTCCCGAGGATTCCGATTACAGAGGTGGTGCCTTTGCTGCCGTTGCTGAATTCCAAGTCATCGACGTTGAGATAGAACTGGTCGGTGCAGTTGAAGTGTCGGATGGCGATATAGACTTCTTGTCCGGCATAAGCGCTAAGGTCGGTGGTGTATTGATACCAAGTGCCGTTGCGGCTGTCCTTCGCAGATAGTGTCCATTCATTCAGCATGGTGAAGTCGGCTGGATTGGTCTGACTTCCAGTAGAGACGGCTACGCCGAAATGTTCAAAGGGATAGTTGGCGTCTTGTGCGCAAGCCCAGAAACTGAAGACAGAACTTCCTGTGACGTGAACCTTATGGGTGACGATGTAGTTGTCGGGATGGAGTGCGCCAACACCAATCATGTTGCTGTAACTCTCTGAGCAGATCATGTCTACGCCAGAGTGAGGGAAGAAGGTGTATTGCGGTGCAGGCATGAAAAGCGAGGCGAGAAACCACCAGTGGTTGTCGCCATCTGCATCGATGAATCCCCAATTCTCAGGGATGCCGTTTTCGAAGCTTTCGTAGAAACTGTCGTCGTCTTGTGAGATTTGAGGCAATTCCCAGTTGAGCACGATGTCGTTGCCTTGCCATTCGCCTTGTGGGGCACTGACGAAGCCTTCAAAATGTTCGCATGAGGTATAAATCCAATCGAAGTTGGCGAAATTGCCAGGATTGCCATTGATGATAGCGGCTACCTTGAGATTGTGGCTTTCGCCGTCGGAGAAGCCTTCAACTTGATGTTGGAAATAGTGGTTCAGAATCTCGAATTCCGTCTGCCCGTCGATGCTGAGCAGATAGCCATCGGCATCGTCAAGTTCGCTCCATTGGGCCCAGCCAGTGGCTGAAACATAAAGGTTTTCAATGTCTTGTGCCTTCAGTGTGCTGAAGGAAAAAAGAAGAATGAGGGAAAAAATGCTTGCAATTCTTTTCATCGTGTGTGGCTTTAATATGATTTGTCGCTGTTTGTCATTCCACGCATACGCGTTTCACGCAAGTGCCATCGTTGGTGGCGATGCGTACTGTGTAGATGCCGTTGCCAAGCTGAGTCATGTCGATGGTCGTATTGTCGCTATCGGTGGTGGCATCGAAGACCATTTGCCCGATGACGTTGTGGATGCTAATATGTTGCATTCCAATGGCTTCAATTGTGAGGTAACCTTGTGTTGGATTAGGATAAAGTTTGGCGTTCATGCTGTTTTCCTCAATACCAGAAGTCTTAACCTTTACAGTGATTTCGGCTTGTGCTGAGCAACCTTCGGCGTTGTAGCCGGTCACGTAATAGGTGGTCGTGCTTGTTGGTGCCACGGTGATAGTTGGGGTAGTTTCTCCCGTTGACCAAACGTAGGTGTCGGCTCCCGAAGCGGTTAGAGTGGCGTTTTCGCCGAGGTTGATAAGCGTGTCACCTTCGATGAGCATTTCCATCGTTGAGGCGGAGAAATCGAGGTGGAGTCCTACCACGCTGTCGCAACTTGAAGTTGGGTAAGTTGTCGTGTAATATCCTGGTTCGTAAAGGATTGTGCCATTGAAATTGTAGGAATCGCTGCAAACGTTTTCTTCCTTGACGAAGAGTGGCGAGCAGCTTTCGTAGGCGCCTATTTCGATACGGCCATTTTGCAGACGAGGATTTCCGTCGAGGTCGTTGGTGGCTAGACCTGTTGTGTTGGGCTTGCCAGCATTAAGGACGATGCTGCGAGGCATGAGGCTCCAGTCGGCTTGGGCGTATGAGGCGCCGTAGCCTTCGGCAGGTTGGACGAAACGGATGAAGTTGCTGGGCTCGGTGCCGTCGTTGTCGTCAGCAAGTTCGATGACTTGGCTGGTCGTGCCTTCGCTGATGCCGCCTTGCACGGCGCAATATTCGTAATCGCTTTCGCCGCTGACTTGGTTGGGTTGTCCTTTTGCCACATTACCCCAGATGATGCAGTTAGTGTATCTGTTGTGTCTGTTTTCGTTGAAGATGCCGCCATTTGCATCGATGGCCTCGTTCATCACGACGGTGCAGTTGGTGGCTGTGAATTTGCCACGAGCGTACATTGCGGCGCCATCGTTGGCCGTGTTGTTGCTGATGAGGCAGCCTTTCAGCACGGGTTCAGCATTGGAATAGATGTAGATGCCTCCGCCTTTGGTCGAGGAGGTGTTGTTGGCGATGATGCAGTTGGTATAGGTGGCGCCAAGTCGGTCACACACGCCAGCGCCCATCGAAGTGGTGTTGCCTGTGATTTTGCAGTTGGAGATGAAGGTGTGCACGGTGCCACCGGTTGAGTTCACATAGATGCCGCCACCGTAGATGTTGGCGTTGTTGTTGCGTATCTCGCAGTTCGACAGGGTCATGTAGTTGCTGAGGTAGGCTCCAGCGCCTGACCCCGTGGCTCCGTTCTGGATGGTGAAGCCGTCCCAGATAGCTGCGGTGCCGGCGGTGAAGGTGTCGGATTGGTTAAGCACGCGCTTGATGTTTTGTCCATCGAGGATGGTCGTGTTTTTGGCAAAGTCGCGTTGGCCGAGGTCGAAATCGGGAGTCTCGTCGCCGTTGAAGCCGCCATACACCATGTTGCCTGCGCAGATTTGGAAGGCCGAGATGCTGTCGGTGTCATCGCCGGTGTAGGTTCCTTTCTTGACCCAGATGCGTACGCCTTGGGTGGAACGGAAGGTGGCATAGTGAAGGAGTGAGGTGGCCTCGTCCCACGACGAACCGTTGCCTTCGCCGTCAGGGGCGACGTAGATGATGCCGTTGGCATCGGCATGGATGTCCATGGGATAGATGTTCATCACGGCGGCTTGGTTGCTGCTGAAGCCGTTCACATCGTAGAGGGTATAGTAACCGTCGCTCGAACCACTCCAGCCGAAGTTGAAGTGCATCCTGTCGTTGTCGTCGTAGCCGTCGCAAACGAAGGCGTGGCCGCTCTCGCCGTTGCTTCCGGAGTAATAGATAGGATGGGCTTGGTCGAGTTCGGCTTTGAGAAGGGCAATCCATGTGGCATCGCTGAATTGTGACTTCTCGCGATATTTGGCGCCACAATATCCAAAATAGGTCCGCATGGCGGTCTCCACGTCTTTCGACTGGGCACCGCTGCCGTCGGGACCGTAGTTCATATCGACGCTCACACCGCAGTGGTACATCAAAGTGGCTATGGCATCGTTGCTGTCGTAGATTTCGGTAGGCATGTCGTCCCAGTGGTAAGTGGTAGCGCCAAAGTCGGCACTCTGCACGCCGTAGGTGCTGTGGGTGTAGCTGTGCGAACCGAAGCCTTGTTGGGGATAGTCCCAGTATTTCATCACTTGGGCCATGGCGCATGCCACGCAACCGGCGTAGGCATGTTGGCACGGAGCGCCCCACCAACCCCAGCCGCTGTGGTCTTCAGGGCAGTATTCGTTGTAGTAGCAGTCTTGGTTCCAGCGCGTGCTTACCAAAGGATTGACGTTCCTGTTGCCTTTTGAAGCGAAAATGCCTTGTTCGGCATCGTTCCAGAGTTGTTGTATTTGTGGTTCGGGTTGAATGCTGTTCTCGATGGCAAAGTCAATCATGTCAGAATAGTGTCTGATCCATTGCTTCACATTGTCGGGTGCATTCTCCAAACTCGGAAAATCGTTCTCGGTGGAGTAGGCGAGGATAGGGGGCAGAGCGGTGTTGCCCGATACGATGACGAACCCCTTTTGGCCCGTGGCGAAAATGTAGATGTTCGATTGCTCGACGAGTTGCAGATTGCTGCTCCGGAATTGCTGCTGGGCATTGATAAACGACAATGCCGTTTTGCGCGCTTCTTGTTCCGTAATAGTTTGTTGAGCTGTCAATGAAAGACTTAAAAGACTTAAAAACAGAATGATAAAGGAATGCTTCATAAGAATGTAATGATGAAATTATGTCCGCAAATATAGGTGATTATTTGAATCGTTTGTATGTTTTTTTTCGCTCAAATGGAGTCGGGTGTGGAAATTTTCAATAATCTCAACCGCAATGTGTTTCATTTCGAAAAAAATCGTACTTTTGCAGCCGTTTTCAAAATGGGTAATTCTATGATTAACATAACCTTCCCTGACCAGAGTGTCAGACAGTATGAAGCCGGCGTTTCGCCGTTGGATATCGCCAAGAGCATTAGCGAAGGCTTGGCTCGTAACGTGTTGGCTGCCAAAGTGAATGGCAAGATGTGGGATGCTACCCGCGCCATCGGCGAAGATGCTGAAATCCAACTTTTCACTTGGGATGATCCCGAAGGTAAAGCCGCCATGTGGCACTCGTCAGCCCACTTGATGGCCGCTGCCATCGAGCAATTATATAAAGGTGTGAAGTTCGGTATCGGTCCGGCCATCGACAATGGTTTCTATTATGACATCGATACGGGCGACATTACCCTTACCGAAGCCGACCTTGTCAACATCGAGAAGAAGATGCTTGAACTGGCTCGCCAAAAGCAAGTCTTCGAGCGCGTCGATGTATGCAAGGCCGATGCTCTGAAGCATTTCCAGGATAAAGGCGATGAATATAAGGTTGAGTTGATCAGCGAACTGGAAGACGGTACCATCACCTATTACAAGAATGGTGAGTTTACCGACCTCTGCCGTGGTCCACACATCCCGAACACGAGTTTCATCAAGGCCGTGAAGCTGACCTCGTTGGCTGGCGCTTACTGGCGTGGCGATGAGAAGCGCAAGCAGCTGACTCGCGTTTACGGTATCACCTTCCCGAAGCAGAAGGAACTGGACGAATATCTCGTTCTCCTCGAAGAAGCCAAGAAACGTGACCACCGCAAGCTTGGCCGTGAACTTGAACTCTTCATGTTCAACGACTTAGTGGGTAAAGGTCTCCCAATCTGGCTGCCAAAAGGCACTGCTCTGCGTCTGCGTCTGCAAGACTATCTGACAAAGATCCAGCAAGAATATGGCTACGAGCAAGTCATCACTCCACATATTGGTGGCAAGCAACTCTATGTGACTTCGGGTCACTGGGACCACTATGGCGCCGACAGCTTCCGTCCTATCACCACTCCTGAAGAAGGTGAGGAATATCTGCTGAAGCCGATGAACTGCCCTCACCACTGCCAGATCTTCAAGTGGAAACCTCGTTCATATAAAGATATGCCTGTCCGCATCGCTGAATTTGGTACGGTGTATCGTTACGAACAAAGCGGCGAACTCCACGGCTTGACTCGCGTGCGCTCGTTCACTCAAGACGATGCTCACATCTTTTGCCGTCCCGACCAGGTGAAAGACGAGTTCATCCGCGTGATGGAAATCATCGAAATCATCTTCAAGGCCCTTGATTTCAAGAACTTTGAAGCTCAAATATCGCTCCGCGACCCTAACGACCATGAGAAGTATGTAGGTGCGGATGAAAACTGGGCCAAGGCCGAAGCCGCCATCCAGGAGGCTTGCATCGAGAAAGGTCTGCCGGCTCATGTCGAATATGGCGAAGCTGCCTTCTACGGTCCTAAGCTCGACTTCATGGTGAAGGACGCCCTCGGCCGTAAGTGGCAACTCGGCACCATCCAAGTGGATTACAACCTGCCAGAACGTTTCGACCTTAGCTATATCGGTGCCGACAACGAAAAGCACCGTCCGGTGATGGTTCACCGCGCACCATTCGGTTCGATGGAGCGTTTTGTGGCCGTTCTGCTTGAGCACTGCGCTGGCGAATTTCCGCTTTGGTTGGCTCCTGACCAGGTCATAATCCTCCCTGTGAGCGAAAAATACATGAATTTTGCACAAAATTTGCAATCGTATCTGAAAAAGTCCGATATTCGCGCCCTCATTGACGAGCGTAACGAAAAGATCGGTCGTAAGATCCGCGATGCAGAAATGAAGAAATATCCTTACATGCTCATCGTCGGTGAAAAGGAAGAAGCTGAAAACAGCGTGTCAGTGCGTCGCCACGGTCAGGTTGACTTGGGCAGCATGAGCACCGAAGCCTTCGCCGAGATGATTGTAAAGCAAGTCAAAGAAGAACAGGAAAAGCGATAAGAATCGCACATTATTAATTAATATAGGAGACTAAAACTATAGCACAGATTCCGCAAAAGCCTAGGCCTCAGCAAAAGCCTAGCAAAGACAAAGACGAAGCGCAACATCGCATCAACGAGCAAATCAAGGCTCCGATGGTGAGATTGGTGGGCGAAGGTGTTGAAAACAACATTTATCCTATCAAGGAAGCATTGAGAATCGTTGAAGAACTCGGTGTAGACTTGGTGGAAATCAATGCCGATGCCAACCCTCCGGTTTGCAAGGCTATGGACTACAAGAAGTTCGTCTTCGACCAGAAGAAGAAGCTGAAAGAGCAGAAGGCCAAAGCCGTCAAGGTCGTCGTGAAGGAAATCCGACTCGGACCCCAAACTGACGAACATGACTTCGAATTCAAGCTTAACCACGCCAAGCGCTTCCTGCAAGAAGGCTCGAAGGTGAAGGTGGAAGTATTCTTCAAAGGTCGTTCAATCGTCTATAAGGACCAAGGCGAGATTATGCTGCTGAAGTTCGCTCAAGAGCTCGAAGAATTAGGTAAGGTGGAAGCCATGCCAAAACTCGAAGGCAAGCGAATGATGATGGTGATAGCTCCTAAATCGACTAAGAAATAACTCATTTTTAAATAATTAAATTAAAATTTTTCACAATGCCAAAAATGAAGTCAAATTCCGGCGCCAAAAAACGTTTCCAATTGACGGGTTCCGGTAAACTGAAGAGGAAGCATGCTTATCATGGCCACATCCTGACCAAGAAAAGCCAGAAGAGAAAACGTAACCTTGACCACACCGCCATCGTAGAGAAGGCTGACGAAAAGGTTCTGAAACAAATGCTTCAACTGTAATTAACACAATGTTTAACTTTGTCTCAGCAGAAAAGTTCTCGAAAAGGAGCGAGGCGCTGGACGAAAAACGAATTAGAAAATGACAAGATCAGTCAATGCAGTGGCTTCAAGAGCCAGACGCAAGAAAATCCTGAAGAAGACCAAAGGTCAGTTCAGCACGAGAAAGAACGTGTGGACTGTGGCGAAGAACTCTTACGAAAAGGGTCAAACTTATGCTTATCGCGACAGAAGAAACAAGAAACGCGAATTCCGCGCTCTTTGGATTGTCCGTATCAATGCAGCCGTCCGCGAATACGATATGTCGTATAGCGTATTCATGGATAAGCTGAACAAGGCAGGCATCGACATCAACCGCAAGGTGTTGGCCGACCTCGCCCTGAACAATCCAGAAGCTTTCAAGGCTATCGTCGAAAAGGTGAAATAAGCCGTTTCTTGCAACGATAACAGGATTGAGAACGCTGCCAACGGGTAGCGTTCTCTTTTTTTGTGTACTTTTGCAACACTGAAAAAAGATTTGTCCATCTCATGAATTTCAAGTTAGTCTCTGATTTTCAACCTACGGGCGACCAGCCAGAAGCCATCCGTCAACTCGTTGAGGGTATCAATCGAGGTGACCGTGCCCAGACTTTGCTCGGCGTTACCGGTTCGGGAAAAACCTTCACCATCGCCAATGTGCTTGCACAGTTGAACCGCCCGGCTTTGATTTTGAGTCACAACAAGACTTTGGCGGCCCAACTTTATGGCGAGTTTAAGCAGTTCTTCCCAGAAAATGCGGTGGAATATTTCGTTTCGTACTATGACTACTATCAGCCTGAAGCCTTTATCCCCGCCACCAACACCTATATCGAGAAAGACTTGGCCATCAATATGGATATCGACAAGATGCGTCTTGCCGCTACCACTGCCTTGATGTCGGGCCGCCGCGATATTATTGTGGTTTCGTCGGTGTCGTGCCTCTTCGGACTTGGCAACCCCGTTGACTTTACCAATAACTTGATTTACCTTAAAAGGGGACAAAAGGCGAGTCGGGATGATGTCGCTAAGACTTTGGTGAGCGCGCTCTATACACGCAATGAGATTGAATTCATTCAAGGCCGTTTCCGCATTAAAGGGGAGACCATGGATGTGTTCCCTGCCTATGCCGACTATGCCTATCGCATCGTGTTTTGGGATGACGAAATTGATAGTCTGGAAAGCTTTGAACCTACCACGGGCCGACGTATCGAGGAACTGGAGGAACTGACCATTTTCCCTGCCAACATCTTTGTTACCTCGAAGGAAAAGATGGATTCGGCCATCGTTGAGATTCAAGACGATATGTTTAAGCAAGCGGAGTATTTCCGTGAGATTGGCAAGTCGTTGGAAGCCAAGCGTTTGGAAGACAGAGTGAATTATGATATTGAGATGATGAAGGAACTGGGTTATTGCTCGGGCATTGAGAATTACTCGCGCTATTTCGATGGACGTAGTCCCGGGACGCGTCCCTTCTGTCTTCTTGATTTCTTTCCTGACGATTTCATTACCGTCATTGATGAAAGCCACGTCACAGTGCCGCAAATCCGTGGCATGCACGGCGGCGACCGCTCGCGCAAGCAGACTTTGGTGGAATACGGTTTCCGCTTGCCGTCGGCTTTGGATAATCGTCCGCTGCAATTTGATGAATACGAATCGCTTACGGGACAGACAATTTACGTTAGTGCCACACCTGCCGATTACGAGATGCAGCAATGCGAAGGCGTTTATGTCGAACAGCTTATCCGTCCAACAGGTTTGCTTGACCCTGTTATCGAGGTGAGACCTAGCCTGAACCAGGTTGACGACCTGATTGACGAGATTCACAAGGTGATTGCGAAAAACCAACGCGTGTTGGTCACCACGTTGACCAAACGCATGGCCGAGGAACTGAATACTTACTTTAACGGATTGAAAATCAAGACGAGATACATCCATTCCGATGTTGATACGATGGAGCGTGTGGAGATATTGCAGGGCTTGCGAATGGGTGATTTCGATGTGCTGGTGGGTGTCAATTTGTTGCGTGAAGGTTTGGATTTGCCAGAAGTCAGCCTCGTGGCTATCTTGGATGCCGATAAGGAAGGTTTCTTGCGTTCTGAACGCTCGTTGACACAAACTGCGGGCCGTGCTGCCCGAAATGCCGAGAGCAAGGTCATCATGTATGCCGATACCATTACGGACTCGATGCGAAAGACCATTGATGAAACGGCTCGCCGTAGGTCGAAGCAAATAGCTTATAATGAGGCTCATGGTATCGTGCCGAAGACTATTGTGAAGGCTATCGACAACTCGTTAGGGACTTTGAAGGGAAACAATACACTTGTAGAATATGGTACGGACGGCTTCCATCCTATAGTGGCGGCAGAAAGTATGACTAGGTTGCTCACTTCGAAAGAGTTGGATAAAGCCATTGCCGAGGCGAAGAAGAATATGGAAAAGGCCGTGAAGGAGATGGATTTCTTAAATGCGGCCAAATATCGCGACGAAATGGTTGCGCTGCAAGAACGTAAAAACAAAAAACAATGAGCGAGTTAACAAGGTCAGTGCTGAAGCGCTATTGGGGTTATCCCTCGTTTCGTCCCTTGCAGGAAGACATCGTCGATTCTGTGATGGGCGGACGCGATACCTTGGCACTTCTGCCCACGGGCGGTGGCAAGAGCATTTGCTTTCAGGTGCCCGCCATGGCTATGGAAGGCATCTGCATCGTCATAACGCCACTCATCGCCTTGATGAAAGACCAAGTGGCGCATCTTGTCGAGAAGGGAATTCCTGCTTCAGCCATCTATTCGGGTATGCATCCCGACGAATTGGAGCTTGCTTATAATCAGGCCGCTTACGGAAGACTCAAATTCCTTTATGTGTCGCCTGAACGCCTACAGACTGATGCCTTCATTGAGGCATTCAAGATGATGAATGTGTGCTTGTTAGCCGTTGACGAATCGCATTGCATCTCGCAATGGGGCTACGATTTTCGCCCACCGTATTTGAAGATTGCAGATATTCGTCCGTACAAACCTAAAACGCCGGTACTTGCACTAACGGCTACGGCTACAGCCAAAGTGGTTGATGACATTCAATTTCGTCTAGGTTTCAAGCAACGTAATGTGTTTCAAAGCAGTTTTGAACGCAAAAACGTGACTTATAATGTTATACATGAAGCTGACAAATACGGAATCATGTTGCGTAAGTTGCAAGCCATGCGTTCAGGGAGTGCTATCGTGTATGTCCGCAACCGAAAACGCACGCAAGTGATTGCTGATTGGCTCAACTCGGTGGGTGTTTCCGCCACATTTTATCATGCGGGCCTTGATGCCACGACACGCGACCAAAGGCAAGACTTGTGGATGAAAGGAAGCGTGAAGGTGATTGCGGCTACCAATGCTTTCGGTATGGGTATCGACAAACCCGATGTTCGTCTTGTGATTCACTTGGATTTGCCTGACAGCATTGAAGCGTATTTTCAGGAAGCGGGGCGTGCGGGTCGCGACTTGCAACCTGCCGAGGCTTTCTTGCTTGTTTCGGAGGCCGATGTCAAGAAATTGCACGAGAACTTACAGCAATCTTTTCCGCCATTAGAACGTATAAAACTGATATATACTGCATTGGGTAACTATTATCAGATTCCGGTGGGTGCGGGCAAAAACATGTCATATCCAATGGTGATGACTGATTTTGCGCAGTGTTACAATTTCTCGATTGTCGAGGTTTTCCATACACTCAAGTTGTTGGAGAAAGAGGGCATTCTCGCCATGTCTGATAGCTTCGACGAACCATCGAAAGTGATGGTGAAGTCGTCACGTGACGAGCTGTATGGATTTCAGGTCAATAATCCCCAGTTTGATACATTGGTGAAGTATATGCTTCGAAGTCTTCCGGGTCTGCTTATTGACTTTGTGAAGATTAACGAAGAAACCATTGCCCGTAAGACAGACCTTACTGTTGAGCAGGTCGTGAAGCAACTCAAGCAACTCAATGATTATCATTTCTTGTCTTATATTCCTAGAAATGCACAACCTCAAGTACTTTTCCTTTCTGAATTTGTTGATACAAAGCACTTTAATTTGTCGAAAGACAATTATTATGACCGAAAGAGAGATGCTGAAGAACGCGTGAAAGCGGTTGAGGCTTTTGTGAAGAATGATGATGAGTGCCGTAGCGTGCAGCTTTTGCGTTATTTCAATGAAAAAACGAAACAGACTTGTGGGCGTTGCGATGTCTGCCAAAAGCATTTCTCACAACATAAAGTCGTTGAATATGAATCTGTCCAAGATGAACTAAAAAGCATCTTGAGTGAGAATATGATGAATGTTCAGGAAGTTCTTCAACAGTGCATCTATCGTGATGAGGAAATGGTGCTTGAATCGATTCGGCTCTTGGTGGATTCGGGTGAATTGCAGCTCTTGAAGGATGGAACTTTGAAGAAAAAATAGAAAAAGCCGCCAATTGGCGGCTTTTTCGTTCAAATAATGTAGTTCTGATTACTTTTTCAACATGTTTGAAGCAGCCTTGAACTTGACGACCTTCTTAGGGTTGATGGTGATGGTCTTGTTCGTGCGTGGGTTGCGGCCCTTTCTGGCAGGGCGGTTAACAACGCCCAGAGTGCCGAAGCCAACGAGGCCGACCTTGCCATCTTTCATGAGTTCTTCTTTGATAGCAGCCACCAAAGCGTCAACAGCTTTTCTGGCATCTACTTTTGTCATACCGGCTTTTTCAGCTACGGCACTGATCAATTCAACTTTATTCATTTTGTAAGTATTTAAAGGTTAGACTTTCGCGGACAAAATTAGACTTTTTTTTATTATGCAAGTATTTTTTTATGAAAAATGAATGATTTTGTAATAAATTTTGCCTATTTCTTCAAAAATAGCCTTTCGTATTGACAAATAGTTGGTTCAAAACTCATGATCTGTGGTTTTCCATGCGCCTTCGAAATGTTGTCCTCGGAGAAAATCTTCGATAGACATGCTTTTTTTCCCGGCTTGTTGGACGGTGGTGAGATGCAAATATCCGTCGGCAACGGCGACTTTGAGGAATTTCTTGTTGTCGGTGACGATGCTGCCAACGGGTTCTGCTGGTTGGCATGACTCCATTTCCGAAACAAAAACTTTCATTTCCAAACGTTCTCCCTTGTCGGAAACAAGTATGGTATGGGCTGCGGGGTAGGGCGAGAGTCCACGGATGTGGTTGTAGATGCCTATGAGAGTTTTGCTCCAGTTGATGTAGCAGAAATCCTTGAAGATTTTAGGAGCGTCATGAAGTTCGGTACCAGCGGCCAGTTCTTCTTGCGTCTGCGTTGGAACGGTTCCGCTTTCGATTTTACGGATAGTTTCTACTACGACTTTATTGCCGAGAACCATCAATTCATCGTGAAGTTCGCCTGCGGTTTCATTGGGACGGATGCCCACGGTTTCGCGCATGATGACGGCCCCTTTGTCGATTTCCTCGTTGAGGAAAAATGTCGTGAGGCCAGTCTCGGTTTCGCCGTTGATGATGGCGTAGTTGATGGGGGCGGCACCGCGATATTGAGGCAGCAACGAGGCGTGAAGGTTGAAAGTCCCATATTTAGGCATCTGCCAAACCACAGCGGGTAACATCCTGAAAGCCACTACGATAAATAGGTTCGCGTTGAACGAAGCCAATTCTTCGAGAAACTCGGGATTCTTCAGTTTCTCAGGCTGAAGCAGTGGCAGTTGATGCTCCAAAGCGGTCTTTTTGACATCCGAGAATTGGATTTTCTTTCCGCGTCCGGCAGGTTTGTCGGGCATGGTGACGACAGCGGCCACATCATATCCGGCTGCTAGGATGGCCTCTAATTGAGAGGCTGCAAATTCGGGTGTGCCGAAATATACGATTCGTAATTTTTCCATATTATATTTCGTCTGTAGAGACGCGCCATGGCACGTCTCCGCCTTAATTAGTAGAGACGCACCATGGTGCGTCTCTACATCACGTCAAATTATTTCAGATATTTATCCAACCAATTATAGAACCTGCGTTGCCAGAGCACGCCGTTTTGTGGCTTCAGCACCCAGTGATTTTCGTCAGGGAAATAGAGGAATTCGGCGTCGATGCCACGTAGGATGGCGGCATTGTAGGCTTGCATGCCTTGTGTGAAGCAGATGCGATAGTCCAAGCCACCATGGATGACGAGGATAGGAGCCGTCCATTTATCGACAAAGAGGTGTGGCGATTGGGCGTAGGTCTTTTGGACGGTAGCGTTATCCTTTTCCCAAAAGGCACCGCCGAGGTCCCAGTTGACGAACCACATTTCTTCGGTCTCAAGGTATTGTGCGTCAAGGTTGAACATGCCGTCGTGGGCGATGAGGGCCTTGAAGCGACCATCGTGGTGGCCGGCAAGCCAATAGACGCTGAAACCGCCGAAGCTGGCACCAACGGCACCCAAGCGGTTTTCGTCGATATAAGGTTCTTTCGACAATTCGTCGATGGCGCTGAGGTAGTCTTCCATGCACTGCCCGCCGTAGTCGCCACTGATTTCTTCGAGCCATTCCTGTCCGAAGCCTGGCAAGCCGCGACGGTTAGGAGCAACGACGATGTAATCGTTGGCTGCCATCATTTGAAAGTTCCAACGATAGCTCCAGAACTGGCTCACGGTGCTTTGCGGACCGCCTTCGCAGTAGAGTAGGGCAGGGTATTGTTTGTTGGCATCAAAGTGAGGTGGAAAGATAACCCAAGCGAGCATGTCTTTGCCGTCGGTGGTCTTCACCCTGCGTTCTTCGACCTTGCCCATGGTGAGTTGTGCGAAGATGGCATCGTTGATGCTTGTGATTTGAGTGGCTTCTCCAGAGGTAGGATCAACGCTGAAGAGTTCGGTTGGATGGCTCATCGATTGACGACCAGCGATGAGTTTGTCGCCATTCCAATTTACTGAAACATAGTTGTGTACACCTTCTGTCAGTCGGTTGATTTCGCCACTTTCGATGTTCAAGACGTAAAGTTGGTCGGTGGCATATTTGTCGCTGATGAAATAGAGGGTTTTGCTATCGTCGGCCCAGCTGTAGCCAGTGCAGCATTGGTCGAAATCAGCGGAGAAGTCGGTCTTCTCGCCGGTTTCGAGGTTCATGACGAAGAGGCGTTGTTTGTCGCTTTCGTAGCCATCGCGTTCTTGGCTTTCCCAAGCCATGTATTTGCCATCGGGCGAGATGACGGGGTTCATGTCGTAGCCCATCATGCCTTCGGTGAGGTTCTTGCACTCGCCGCTGATGATGATGTGCTGGTAGATGTCGGTGTTAGTGGAAAGGGCGTATTCCTTGCCTTCTTTCTTGCGGCAGCAATACACGAAGCTTTGTCCGTCGGGCATCCATTTCACTTGTTCCATGCCGCCCCAAGGACGCACAGGTGCTTCCCAATTCTCGCCAGCCATGGCATCGTATGAGGCTTCAAGTTTGCCCGATGAGATGTTGCCGACGAAAAGGTGGCTGAAGGTGTCAACCCATTGGTCCCAATGACGATACATGAGGTCGTTGTTGATGCGGCCTGATGAAAGTGGAAGGTCGGGATAAATGTCGGCCACGTTTTCTTTCGTTTTCACTTCCTTGCAGAACACTACTTGCTGGCAATCAGGAGAGTAGAGGAATCCGTTGATGTCGTCGGCTTCGCTTGAGATGCACTCGCGGCCTGTGCCATCGGGATTGATTTCGAAGATTTGCATGGTGCCGTTCTGGTCAGGGGCGAGGAAGCCGATTTTCTTTCCGTCGGGACGCCATTGTGGATTGTATTCGCTGCTCTTCGAATCGGAGAGGATGCGGTTGTTGCTGCCATCGGCATTCATGATGTAAAGCGTTGAACCGCTGCGGTTTTCTTCGACACTGTAATAGGTCACGTTATAGACAATTTGGCTGTGGTCGGGCGAGATGCTGTATTCGCCAATGCGGCCCATGCTCCATAGCACTTCGGGCGTCATGATGTCCGAAGTCAGGGTGAGTTCTTTCGGTCCGATTTTGTCTTTGCCTTTCGGCTCGGTTTCAGGTTTTTGTGTGTTGCACGATACGATTGAACAGGTAATCATTGCTGATAAAAATAAGTTGTGTTTTCTCATATTTTATGATTTGAAATTTGCCGTAAAGGTACAGCTTTTAGTCGCTTCTCAATCTTTTTTTTGCATTTTCTTGGTGAATTGGTTGAATTTCACTATCTTTGCACCTTCATTTCCTCGTCATATAAGTGAATTTTATATTTTAAATATCTGAATTTTAAATCATTAAATAGAATTATACTATGTTAAGTCAAGATGTAAAGATTGGAAGCGCAGTCCGTTTGGATGGTAAGATTTATTTCTGCATTGACTTCCAACACGTTAAGCCAGGTAAAGG
>CALBNP010000200.1 GCA_937896505.1 uncultured Bacteroidales bacterium
AAAAGTACAACATTCCCACAAAACAACAAGCACTTTTTTCAACTATTTTGCATCATGCAACGCTATTCACTGATTATTAGCGAGATAAATTTTCGGAAATCATCAGAACGATGGCAAAAAGGCATCCTCGTAGTGCCCAATTACAGGTTTTTCACCCTCGAAATAGATGGAAACGATGTCAAAACGGGCCTCAAGATCTATCGAATGAGACAAAATGTATGCGTTTGCAGCAGAAATTAGCAGCCTTTGTTTTCTTTTGTTCACAGCTAAATCAGGCAAGCCATACTCATTTGACTTCCGTGTCTTCACCTCCACAATAACTAAAGTTTTCCCATCAAGGGCAATGATGTCAACTTCCTTATGATGGCTACGCCAATTCCTCTCAAGAATCACGTATCCTTTATTAATAAGGAAATGGGCAGCTAAGTCCTCACCTAATTTACCTAATGGAATATTATTTAGCATCATCGTCGTTTTTTGCAAAAATACAAAAAAGGACGACCATAAATGATCGTCCTTTCGATTTAATATAAAAGTAGGTCTTATTCTTTGACTTCTTCTGCTGGAATCTCTTCTGGAGCAGCTTCAGCCTTGACAGCCTTTTTACCACCACGACGAGTAGTTTTGGCTTTAGCAGCCTTCTTGTCGCCATTAGTGTAAACATCATTGAAATCGACCAATTCCATCATAGCCATTTCAGCAGCGTCGCCAAGACGATTTTCAGGCATTCTGATGATTCTAGTATAGCCACCAGCACGATTGGCAACCTTTGGACCGACAACGCGGAAGAGTTCAGTGACAGCGAACTTGTCTTGCAGATAACTGAAGACAATACGGCGGTTAGTCGTACCATGTTCGGTAGTGTCATTATTCTCCGGCTTTGATCTGGTAATCAAAGGTTCAACGTACATACGAAGAGCCTTAGCCTTGGCGGTAGTAGTGATAATGCGCTTATTGAGGATCAGCGAAGTAGCCATATTGGAAAGCATAGCCTTGCGGTGAGCGCTTTTTCTTCCGAGGTGATTAAATTTCTTATTGTGTCTCATCTTCTTATTCCTTATCTAATTTATATTTGCTGACATTCATTCCGAACTCAAGACCTCTATTCCTGACCAATTCTTCCAATTCCGTGAGTGACTTCTTGCCAAAATTACGGAACTTGAGTAAATCATTCTTATTAAAGGCAACGAGTTCTCCAAGCGTTTCAACCTCAGCAGCTTTCAAGCAGTTAAGTGCACGAACCGAGAGGTCGAGGTCAACAAGCTTGGTTTTGAGGAGCTGACGAATATGCAAAGAACCTTCATCGAAATCTTCAGAAACTGTCTTTTCATCAGGAACAAGAGTGATGTTCTCGTCAGAAAAGAGCATGAAGTGATAAATGAGGATCTTGGCAGCTTCTTTCAAAGCGTCTTTAGGATTGATAGAACCATCGGTGTCAATTTCAATGACCAACTTATCATAGTCAGTCTTTTGGTCAACACGCCAGTTATCGACTTTGAAACTCACGTTACGGATAGGAGTATAAATCGAGTCGATAGCGATTGTGTCAACAGGAGCGCCAGCAACCTTGTTCTCATCAGCAGGAACATATCCTCTACCCTTGTTGATAGTTAATTCAATGTTTAGGGTAACTGAAGGTTCTAAATGACAGATAACCTGTTCAGGATTCAACACCTGAAAAGCGTTGAGGAACTTATTGATATCACCCGCCACGAACTCTTCTTGTCCAGATATTGTGAAAGATACCTTTTCGTGAGTTTCAGTTGTGTCAAGCTGCTTAAGACGCACCTTTTTGAAGTTGAGGACCATGTCAGCCACATCTTCAAGGACGCCATCGATAGACGCGAATTCGTGGGTGACACCTTCAATGCGAATAGAAGTGATAGCGAAACCTTCTAGCGAGGAGAGCAGGATTCTTCTGAGCGCATTGCCAATGGTTATACCGAAACCTGGTTCAAGAGGACGAAATTCGAAAATGCCTTTGGTATCGGTGCCCTCTACCATAATAACCTCTTCAGGTTTTTGAAACGCTAATATTGCCATATTTTAAATTTTACCAGGTTAACAATCAACAATTACTTAGAATACAATTCGACGATAAGCTGTTCGTTGATATTTTCCGGAATCTCTTCGCGAGTAGGATAATTCAAGAACTTGCCGCACATTTTTTCCGAATCCCATTCAAGCCAAGCGAGGTTGTTCGAACGGCCTTCGAGTGAATATGTAATCACTTCGAGGCTCTTCGACTTTTCGCGGACACCGATGACGTCGCCAACCTTAGCAAGGTAAGAAGGAATGCTGAGGATTTCGCCATTGACGGTGATGTGACGGTGATTCACAAGCTGGCGAGCAGCGCTACGTGTTGGGGCGATACCCATACGGTAAACGAGATTGTCGAGGCGCGATTCCATCAGTTGCATAAGGATAAGACCAGTGACACCTTCCTTACGACGAGCTAGTTCGAAAGTCTTACGGAATTGTCTTTCCAAGACTCCATAGGTATATTTAGCTTTTTGCTTCTCCTGAAGCTGGGTGCCGTATTCCGAAACCTTCTTTCTTCTCTTGTTGGCGCCATGCATCCCAGGAGGATAATTTCTCTTTTCGAAGTACTTGTCGGAACCAAAGATTGGTTCGCCGAACTTACGAGCGATTTTCGTTTTTGGACCTGTATATCTAGCCATAATTCTTTCTTTTTAAATTGTTCAACTATTATACTCTTCTACGTTTTGGAGGACGGCATCCATTGTGTGGCAATGGGGTGACATCGATGATTTCGGTAACTTCGACACCCATTGAGTGGATAGCGCGAATTGCAGATTCACGTCCTGCACCAGGTCCCTTTACATAAACTTTTACTTTACGTAATCCCAAGTCATAGGCTGTCTTGGCGCATTCTTCAGCGGCCATTTGTGCAGCATAAGGGGTATTCTTCTTCGAGCCCTTGAAGCCCATCTTACCGGCTGATGCCCAAGAAATGACTTGTCCTTCATTGTTGGTCAAAGAAATGATGATGTTGTTGAAGGAAGCCTTCACGAAAGCCATGCCGACTGCTTCAATCTTAACAACACGTTTCTTGGTAACTTTACTGGTCTTTGCCATGTGTTAATTTGTGATTTTTTTGAATTAAATATGATCCAACTACCTAATTATTACTTAGTAGCTTTCTTCTTGTTAGCAACAGTCTTCTTGCGTCCCTTACGGGTACGAGCGTTGTTCTTGGTGCTTTGGCCACGAACTGGGAGGCCTGCACGATGACGGACACCTCTGTAGCAACCGATATCCATCAAACGCTTAATGT
>CALBNP010000201.1 GCA_937896505.1 uncultured Bacteroidales bacterium
TTTGTCCACTTGAGAGCAACGTCTCAAAAACAGCCTAATTTTTGTCCATTACACCGATAATTCTTTTACTTTATAGAATCGCGCAATGCGTAACACTGACGAAGCCAATCAGAAATATCCCTTTCTGTTTGGCTTACTTCATTGAACGTTGAGCGGAGTCGAAGTGCCGTTTTTTTATAAGGCCTTACTCTTTCACAAACCTTACGCAACGATTGCCAATCTTGAGCAGATACAATCCAGCTGACAGTTCGTCAATCCCGATTTCACTGTCGCCGCAAATCTGTCCGGTCTTGACGAGGCAGCCTAATGCGTTGTAGATGTTGATTTCAGCCTCTCCCTCAATACCTTCGATGTGCAAGGCATGTGTGGCTGGGTTGGGGAACAGCGCGAAATGTGTGAGGTCGATGTCGTCAACGCCGTTGGTGTTGAAGAACGCGGCAAGGATGATGTCGTGGTCAACAACGATTTCCTTTGGGTTGTCGGTCGTGTCGTCGCTCCATTTCGTGAATAAGAAGCCATCGTTTGCAATGGCAGCCAAGCTTGCTGTTGCGCCTTCGGCATAGGTGCCAGCTCCGATGACGAATCCTTGGCTTTCGTCGTAATATACCGTAATGGTGTAGGTTGGTGTGGGCGTCAAGGAGAAGGAAGCAATGTAAGTGGCATCTTCAACCACGTTGATGAGGCGTGGGTTGTTCATGTCGCCATCTTGCCAACCGCTGAAGTAGAAACCTTCGTTAGCAGTCGCACTGATGATGGTGCTGGTGCCTTCGGCGAAGTTGCCGCCGCCATGAACCGTTCCCATGAGAATGTCTTCACTTTCAACGGTGATGGTGTAGATGGGGCATGCTTCGAAATTGGCGATGAAGGAAAGGTTGGCTGTTACTTCCACATCACGAGGATTGTCGAAATTGCCATCGTTCCAGCCGATGAAACGGCAACCCGAGAAGGGTATTGCGGTGATTTGGATGACCGAGCCTTCGGGATACAGACCGCTGCCCGTGACGGTGCCCAGGTTGGAGTCGTTAGGCGAAACCGTAATGGTGTAGTTTGGTGTGCCGGTCATGTGGAACAGGGCTGTGTAGGTAGCATCGCTTGTGACTTTGGCGAGACGTGGGTTTGAAGCTATGCCGTCGCTCCAGCAAAGGAACATATAATCGGTGTTAGGCGTTGCAACGAGTCTGGCGGTGTCGCCATAAAAATAGGTGCCATCACCCGTTACCGTGCCGCCTTCGGCAGGACTTGATGCAGTGGTGATATGGTATTCGTTTCTGCCAAATTCGGCGGTGTAGGTGGCGTTGCCTTCAACGAAGACCGAGCGAGGGTTGGAGATGATGCCATCGGTCCATGTGATGAAATAGCAGCCTGGGTTGGCGCGAGCCATCAGCTGGATGGTGGTGCCGTAATCGTAGGTACCGCCGCCTTCAACTGTTCCGGTGCCTTCTGGTGTCACTTGTGTCTTGATGAGGCATTGCTGTACGCGGAACATGCCTTGGAGTTCCATGTCGTGCTCGACGATGATGGTGCGTGGGTTGTCGGTGTTGCCGTCGCTCCATTCGTAAAACTCGAAGCCCATATAGGCCGTGGCGGCAATCTGAATGGTGTCGTGGACGTGGAAGGTGCCGCCTCCGCTGACGTTGCCCCAGCCAGGATGGTTGGATGTCAGGGTAATGGTGTATTCTGCAATGCGGCTTTCGATGCTGATGTCGTCAACATACCATGCTGTTGCAGAGCCTTCGCTGTGGAAGGCGAGATAAATGTCGCGACCGGCATACTCGTTCAGGTTGATTCCCGTTTCGGTCCAGTCGTCGTCAAAGGTCTGGTTTGACCAAATTGGTGTGAAGTCATCAGGTGTAGGCAGGCCTTCTACATCGGTGGCAATCTGCAATGTGCCAAGTCCGAGGTCGCCTGAAGCGAAGTCCTTGTGGAAGAAACTCAGGTCGTAGAAGTAGTCGGCATCCAGATGTAGCGGACGGCTGATCATCCAGCAATCTGAAGCGCCGGTCTCATCGATGGGATAGAAGGCGCTGTGCTCGCTGTCGTGACCTTCGTTTTCGATGCGCCAGTTCAGCTGGTTGCCCTGGTGGTCGAGGTCGAGGACATACCAGTCGCTCATGCCGTTTTCGAAGTTTTCGGCGTATGGAAAAACTGAAATCGTGTCGCGTTGAGCGTAGTATTCATCCATGTTGATTTGGTCGATATACCAGTCGTGGCCATGGTGACCGCTGTATTTGAAGGCGAGATATAGCACTTCGCCTTGGTAGGCCGACAAGTCCAAGGTGACGGTGTCCCATTCGGCTGATGGATTGTCTTGCGACCATATTTCGGTGAAATCGCTGCTTTCGGTGCCGGTAGTGGAAACCCAAACGCCACTATAGGTGAAGTTTTCTGGATGGGCTTCGTAGGTGGCGAATTGCATCCAAGTGGTGTCGCGGTTGGGTTGCAGATAGAGTGGGGGAGTGATGAGCCAGCCTTCCTGGATGTTGTCGCATGCCAGATGGCGGGCGCTGAAAGTACCGTCGAGGCTGAGGCTGTCGCTGCGTTGCCAACCGATTTCAGCATTTCCGTCGAAATCGAAGATGCTGAAACAACCCCAGTCGGTTTCGTTTTCTTCGAAGCCTTCGGCCCAAGGCAAGGCGCGGGTCTCGCCGTCACATTCTGGAACGAATGCAATGCCGATAATGTCGCTGCAATCTTCTGGCTGATAAAGGATTTCGCCATCTTTCCAAACTATGCCTCCGCCATTCAGGCAACCGGTGAAATACAGATTTGCTTCAGTGACGCAAACTTGGTGGATTCTGGAATAACCTTCAATAGGGAAATCCGTATAAGGAATTTCATAAAGCACTTCGCCATTCTGCAAAACGATTAAGGTTGTGTCGATGTATCCTGCCGCGAAAATGTCATCGCCGGATTTGCAAATAGAGTTTATTTCGGAAAACATGCTTCCGCTATCCTCTTGATAGATGAGGGAATCGTTTTGCCAGATGTTCGCAATCCTGAAGCCATTGGCATTCACATAACCAGCTGAAAAAACATCGCCATCACTGTAAATCAAGTCGTTAATGTCAGTAACGCTGTTGAGTTCAAGGAAAACTTCGTCGTTTTTCCAAATCAAGGTATTGGACGGATAGGGAACGTAACCGGCAGAATAGATGTTGCCTTCGTCATCCGTTGCGATTGCATTGATGGCACTATATTCAAACGTGTCGCTTGGCGTATAAAGCAATTCACCGTTTTGCCAGATGGCGGCATGGCATTGTCCATAGGCCTCATTGATGTAACCAGCTGTAATGATGTCTTCGCCATTGACAATCATCTTGTTGAAAACGGAACCTTCGCCAGCGGTAAAAAGGACTTCGCCATTTTTCCAAACGGTTCCAGTAGTGCCATTGGTGGTGTCGATAGTGTGGCCGGCGCAATACACATCGCCATTTTCGGCCACGAACATATCGTTGATGGTTGGAACTGCATTGGCATCGAACCAATTGTAAACCAATGTATTGTTTTTCCAGACCATGGCCGAGGCATTGCCCAGCGTGTCAGGCAAGGAATGACCTGCAAAGTAAACGTTTTGAGCCTTGGAAATTCCTGCCGAAAGGAGCAGGGCGGTGACGAGAGACAATATCTTCTTCATGACGAATGATTTTTCCATTTAAATTAAACTGCAAAAATAATGGAAATACCGGAACTTTGGTTGAAGAATGCGAAATATTATTGCCTTACAATATTGATGACTTTGCTCTTCCCAAACTATCTCTTAATTATTGGCATCCATATACATTTAGACCCAACAGAGACAATATGCCTATGCGTCACCACCCCAATACCAAGGCTGGGTCACTGGCAGTCCGTCCGGCAGTTTTTCTAGGGTTTTCTCCGCTGCGCAGCGAGGCGAAGTGGAAGCGGATTGGGAGGAGAGTGGATGCGGAGATAGCGTTGGTATAGCCCGGGTATAGTGCGCACCTCAGCCAGGCGATTTTGTCATTTTGTCATTTGTCAAAAAATCACAATAAGCGATTTCGCTGTCCCAATCTCTTTCCGCCTGCTTATAATACCTAATTAGTAATTATTATTAATTATTTTATTAATAGGTGACAAATGACGAGAGGATCGGATTTGCTTATTGTGACAAAATGACAAATGATTTTTTGACAAAATGAATTTTGTTATATTGTTGATAATGATTTTGTTGCACAAAAACGGGCATTGTGATTTGTCATAAAAAGGTCGAAAAAAACAACTTCCCTTGTTTTGTCAACTTATCGTATCTAATCGAGATGAGCCCGCCAGATGACAAGACTTTGGCAATCAACATGGGTCAAAGAGTATATAATTGCCTTTCGTGATCAGATTCGGATGGACTTCGTGCTTCTTGCTCAACTCATTCAATGTCAGTTTCCTGCAAAGATAACCACTTAAGCCTTTAGTCTAAATTTCAGGGAGCATTATAGTAAAAAAACAGCAGCCAAATGCCAGATCAAAACTCAGCCAAATGCCGGATTGAAAATCAGCCAAATACCGGAAAAGTTTTTAAATAATTTATTGCAAATCAAGAAAAAATAGTATTTTTGCAGCATCCTAAAAAAGAGAAGTTTATGAAAGGATACAAACCTCGGATAGCCGACAAGTTATTGGCGGAATTGCTTGAAGCTTGTGGCTGCGTTTTGCTTGAAGGAAGCAAATGGTGCGGAAAGACAACTACAGCCGAACAGTCGGCGGGCAGCATTGTTTATATGGCGGATCCTGTCGAAGGAGAACGCAACAGGCAATTGGCAAAAGCCACACCTCATTTCCTGCTTCAAGGAGCGACGCCACGCTTGATTGACGAGTGGCAGGTCGTGCCTACGCTTTGGGACGCAATCCGTGGAGAGGTGGATCATCGCCGCGCATTGGGACAATTCATCATCACTGGTTCTGCCGTTCCTGCCGACAGAAAGGAAATAGTTCATACCGGCATAGGGCGAATCACGCCATTGCTGATGAGGCCGATGTCGCTCTGGGAGTCGGGCGACAGCAATGGAGAAATAAGTCTCGAAGCTTTGTTCTCAACGCCGGAACAACTTATGGCAGAAAATGAAATCGACATTGAAGAATTGGCTTATTTGGTGTGCCGTGGCGGCTGGCCTATGGCGACTTTGACAAGCAACCGCAAGGCCGCCTTGAAGCAGGCGACCATCTATTATAATGGCATTATTGGCACAGGAGACGGCTCCGATTCCGACATATCGCGGGCAGACAATGTCAGGCGAAATCCAGAACGGGTGAAACGTCTCATGCGCAGCCTCAGCCGTCATCAGGGAACGCAGGCATCGTTAGGAACGATATATAACGACATGATGGCCAACGACGATTCGACATTAAACGAAGAGACCATTTCGTCGTATATTTCGGCTTTGAAGAAAATCTTCACCATCGAAGACATGCCGGCTTGGAATCCCGCTTTGCGCAGCAAGACAGCTGTACGCACCTCTGATACACGCTATTTCGTCGACCCAAGCATCGCTGTGGCAGCTTTGAGGATAAGCCCCAACGATCTCATTAACGACCTTGAGACTTTCGGGCTGTTTTTCGAGTGCATGGCTATCCGCGACCTTCGCGTCTTTGCCGATGCCTTGGACGGAACCGTTTATCATTATCGCGACAAAAACAACTTGGAATGTGATGCTGTCGTACATCTTGAAAACGGCAAATATGGCCTAATTGAGATAAAACTGGGAGGAAACGACAACATTGAAGCCGCAGCTTCATCCCTCAAGGCATTGTCAGGCAAAATCGACACTTCTCGGATGCCGAATCCATCATTCCTCATGGTTTTAATTGGTGTCGGCAAGTATGCCTACCGCAGGGAAGATGGCGTGTATGTAGTGCCAATAGGATGCCTGAAGCCGTAATGCAAATTTATTCCTTCACCCATTTCCCCGATTCGATTTCACGCAAGGTCGGATTGGAGACGTTGCACGCAACGTCTCTATCGGCCTACCACCACGCGGCAAATGCGGTTTGTGCCATCGGCTTCCGTCACCTTCAGCAGGTAAACGCCTTCAGGCAAGCCTGCCACGCTGATTTCATTCGTGCCTTGCATGGTCTTCACCAACTGGCCAAGGGCGTTGTAGATTTCAATGTCACAAGCCTCAACGCCTTCAATTGTCACCGTTTCATTGGCAGGATTTGGATAAACCAAGCCATGGCCTTCAGTTTGGTTCTCAACAACTTCATCATAATCAAAGACATCAGTAATGTGGAACACCCAGTAGTTGTCCCACGAGTCGTTCACCACATTGGGACAGTTGATGTCGCCAATCGGCGAAGGATAGCAGGGGTCTCTGCAAACCAACGTATATTCCGTCTCGCTGTCGCGCGTGGCACAACTGAAGAATTGGTAAGATGCCTCATCGGCACCAAAAGCCCTTTCCCATATCAGATAGCCTTTTGAATCCGTGCGGATAATCCAAGGCTTATTGACAGGAATATTTGGCCCTATCGGCTCATATAACTGGGCCGCGCTTTGGGCATCGCCATCCCTTGACCACGTGTTGCCAAATATGGTGAAGCCTCCGTCTTCGTTCTGAAACACCATGTTTCCAAAATCATGTTCGGTTCCGCCATAGCAACGGCTCCAGATGACATTGCCGTCAAAATCGGTTTTCATCATCCACACATCTGCGGATGGGCCAAGACTGGGATTGCCTTGATGATAGCCGAGATGGTACCCCGAACCTTCCAAATCGCCATCTTCCGACATGGCATAGCCCAAAAAGACATAGCCATCATCAATTGTAATGAAAGTGCTAAAAAGATCACCCCTTCTGCTTCCCCCATAGCACCTGCTGTCCATCACATTGCCATTGGCATCCAACCACACTACTATTCCATAGATAATGTCAGGAGAATCGTGGCAACTGCCGATAGAACCGTTTGCCTGTGTGCTGCCACCTATCGAAACCATGTAACCGCCAGCTGCCAGCTGCCTGATGCCAGTAGGCTCTTCTGATCCCAATGAGCCTAAGGTCACATCCCATTGTATGTTGCTGTCCTCATCCAACTTGAACACCCAGGCGTCCCATGTGTGGGTACCGAAATGCTGGCTGACATCGCCGCCTGCACTGGCCACCGCAATGGTGCCGATGCAGCCGCCATCATCAGTGGCATCTCCAATTAAACCAAGCCAGTAATCATCATTTGGATTACCTAATGCCCGTTCCCATATCACGTTCAGGTCTTCGTCTATCTTAAGAACACAGGCATTTGAGTAGTTGTGCGGAGGAACGCCCACCATTCCAAAGGCGTAATAATACGGGTTGTCGCCCTTCGCTTTCGATATGTTGGTTGGCACCATATCAGTGCAAAGCTGGTCCACCAATCGGCCTGTTTCGTCTAATTTAAGAATCCAACCGTGGCTTTCCACATCATCGCAATCGACAGAAAAACCTCCGTCAGGGCTTTTATCACCTCCTACGATATAGCCGCTCGAAGTCTTGCAGATAAACCATGGTTCATCATCTTCCATGCTGCCGTAGGCATACTGCCAGCCAAATTGTATCTGGGCGTTCGCCACAGCACTATAGGTCAGGCACAACACCAGTGCCAGCTTTATGCTTAATTGTTTTCCTCTTTCCATATTGTTTCCTCTCTTTCTTTAATTCCAAAATTCCAAGAGGGCACGCCCCGACGGGCGCACCCTCTGTTTTATTGGTGGTTAGAATCATTTCGCAACAACCAGTTATCCAAGGCTGCGGTCTCAAACGCTGCACATTGGAATTGGGCATCTTCTTCCGTCGCATAAAGGCTATTGCGTTCATAAACCAACCATTCATCATCGTTGTTGTCAACCAACACCACCCGGATGAAAGCGGTGTCAGACAAAAGTTGTCCTACGCCGTCGATGCCAATGCCATAACTATTGGTATTGGTGGTAAAAGGCTGAATGGTATCTGTACAGTTGATGTTCCTATTAATGTTGTAGGTCGTAATTTGTGCGCTCAGCTGAAGACACACCAAACATGACAACAAAGTAATAATTCTTTTCATCTTTTCATAATTTTATTGTTAAATAATTGTGAATCAACAACTATTGAAACCAGATAAATTCCGCTACATTTCTTGGACAAATCTATGTCCATCATTTTGTCCACGGTTGCTTGAGAAAAAACCATCCTTCCTGTCATATCAACAATGCGAATTTGCTTTACACCGCTCTGCGTATTTGCAAAACTGATGTGAAGCAAATCATCAACCAAGGTGCTCATTTGCACCGACGGCTCTTCTTTTTCATCACATACGCTCAACACTTCATAATCACATTCTGTTTCGCCCCATTGTATTAACGGGACACACTCCTCGGAATAACAACGAAGAGGACCATGAAGACAAAACGCGCCATCTGTATAGAAATATGGAAACAAAGTATAATCCATTCCAACACCTTCAATGATATTGTAAATATACCAATCCATATTAGAGAGATGTGTTTCCATGCATTTCCTTACAGACCCGTCATTCAGCGTTATGTAGCTTACACCTACAACCGTAATGGTGTCATCGTACTTTGGCGCGTACCACCATTCCCCTACTCCTTTGCCGAAATCATAAAGCAGGAAACGCTGCCCGTCTTCCACCTCAAAAACTTGGTCTCCTTCCTGGGTAATGTAGCGGATTTCGGTGTAAGGATTAACCTCGCCGTGGCAATCGAGGTTTTGGAACAACTCTATTTCCTTGCATTCCCATCCGCTTATCTCAACGGTTCTAAGTGAGCGGAACCTGTCGTATGTAATACCTGTAAAGTCCCATCCTTCTCGGTACACTCGTCCATAATGCCATTCCGCCCCAATAGGAGCAAACTCGTGGGTTTGCGCCTTCGCAATGCCTGCTACTGCCAGCAGCAGGAGAAGAAGGACTTTGTTTCTTAGATTGCAATTATTCTTCATATATTAAGGATTTTATTACTTGTTTTACGCTTCAAATGTACACTTTTTTTCAAATCATAATTCTACACATATCATTTGATTCTATGTTTTATTCTTGGCATCCCGCAAATAGCAGGTCGGTCACGATTCTTCATTCTTTAATCCACTTTCCTCTCTCAGCCTCAAAGCCATTCACCATCACCTTCCAAACATAAACCCCTTCAGCCCATCCTCCAGCATCAATCCCCGTCACATTCTCCGTAATATCCTGTCTATGCACCAGCCTCCCATTCACATCATACACCTCCACCCGCGCATCCTGCAACCCCGTCCTGATATTCAGCACATCCTTCCCCGGATTAGGATAAGCCACCGCTACCGCAAAGCCAGCATCATGGGCTTCCTCGATGCCGACAAGAGTCTCTTTCGTGATTTTAATCAGGCAGTTCCCTGCTTCATTAGTGGCTTCATGGATTTTATGGCAACTCACAAGACATCCACCTTCGGGACAAGCCGCCATCGACTTCACCATATAAGCATAATCATCCACATGGTAGATTTCACCCAATTTGTTAAGGTTTTCGTCCAAATAGGCAATGTACAGATTGCGGTTCAGAAACTCGTTAGCCATAACATTATCCATCTGGCCAACCATATACACATTGTTATCATTGTCAAAACCAATGGATTGAAGTATTCCAGCGCCGTCATTGCTTTGTGTGGTAAGACCCCAAGTGTAGTTCATCTGGCGGAAGTTTTCAGCATCAAACACGCTCATCATGATGTCCTCTACAATAGCAGGATTGCCGCCGTATGCTGGATAGTTGATGGTGTTATTCGAGTATGTCTTGCCATTAGCAGGGTTGGTTTCCAGATAGGCAAAACGGCAACACTGGTATGGCCACGGCAATTCTTCCACATTTTCCTTGACAGCAATCGTGTTCAAGTCGGCATCCAAAGTATAGCAATCCAATTTGGGAGAGCCGTTACTCCGTAAAATGATGCGGCATCCCAACGAATCGGGTGCCGGAAGCGTGTGATGTCGGTCTTGTCCGCGATAGCCTTCCATCAATCTTTGACCGACAAGATGTCCTTTGTCGTCAAACTTGAGGAACTGCATGGCTTCAGTGCCGTTCAGATGATACTGGCTATGAGGCGGATAGGTGATAATAGCGCTACCGTCCTTGTTTACAACAACACCTGTATTATAAGGATAAAAGGTCGCGTCCGAGTCGTAATAATCGTCTGTTTCCCATTCCAATTGAATGATGGTGAACGAAAGGTCATCATTCAAATCCACCCGATAGAAAGTGGCGATACCGTCAACCCTTGACGCGTAAAAAAGGGCCAAGCCGCCATCGGGAAGGCGCTGCAAAGGACTCATCCAGACCTTTTCGGCGTATTCTTCCTGCGAAAACAGCCGCTGCGCAGCCAGTTCCTCGCCTTCGTCGGTCATCCTGACAAATTGGATTTCCGCAACATTGGAGTATTGGTCTACGATAGTCCTATTCGCAACAAACGTATGTTCGTCCTCAAACATCATGCTGTAAACCCACGAATCGGGCGACCAAAAAAATTCATTCAGTTCCTGCGCTTTCATCGTCACCCCTCCCGCCATCAGTAGCAGCGCAAGCATGGCGTAAATTCTCGTTGTTTTCATTGTTCTATTGGTTTTTATTAGGGGACTTCTATTTTTAGCATTTTCGCGCCATTCCTCTGAACTTCGTGAAGTCCATTAGCCAAATTTCAAAGTGAATGACGTGGCAAAAATAACACTTTCCATTATGATTTCCAATAAGATACAAAAAAAATCATTCATTCCTTCACCCATTTCCCCGTCTCAATCTCAGCCTTATCAGAAACCACCTTCCAGACATACGTTCCCGCCGCCCAGTCCGTGGCATCCAGCACGGTTTCCGTTTCCGTGACAGGCTGCTGCGCCACAAGGCGGCCATTCATGTCGTAAACCTCCACGGTGGCATTCTCAACCGCAGTGCGGATATGCATTTCGCCGCCGCCCGGGTTCGGATAGGCAATAGCCACCTTCAGGCCGTTGGCGTGAGCTTCCTCTACGCTTAGGAAAGCCTCGGCGGGAATGTGGAAGATAGCATTGGAAATAACATATTCGCTTGAATTTCTAATGCTTCCGTTAGTGCTAATTACGCAACTGCCATCGGTCAAGACGCTAATGTAATACGGAATGGTGCTATACAACGGGCTGTGATAAAACACTTCATCGAGTTTGTGAAGATTAGTGTCGAATCGGGATACGCAAAAATCATGCATCCTCAAATTGTCCATATAGGCACACATGTAAATGCTGCCATCATGACCAAAGTCAATAGCTCTTGACAAAGAACGCTGGTCATAGGTTTGAGTAGTCTTGCCCCAGGCCATGCCTTGGTAACGGAACCCGGAATCGAGTTTTGCAATCATTGCATCTTGCACAACCTCGGTTTGTCCGTTAGACGGTGCCAAACTTAATTCTCCCATGACAAGCACTTCGCCAGTCTGCGGATGAAGCACGGTGTATGGAATCATAGGAAAGCCATGTTGGGGCAAATCCCTGAAAACATCTTCACGGAACAGGGTTGAATTCAAATCCTTGTCCAATTCAAAACAATCTACACGCATATCCTTCGTGTAATAATATGGAAAGGCAAAATAGAATTTTTCACCGTTTGCGTCAGGCACAAAAGTGTAATCCAACAACGCGCCGTATTGAGGATTGGCTGTCATGTCATCAACGAAACTTCTGTCTGCCAGAACGGTGCCCTTATCGTCGAACCGAACAATACGGACATATTGACTGGCTCTATAATGTTCCTTATAGCATGACATGATGAAAGTGCCATCGGCGTTCCGATAGACTAATGGCAAAACATAATCTTTTTCAAAAGGGAAAGATCCCGTTTCGTTGAAAAAAAGGTCGTCGCCTATCAATCCTACGCAGATTCTCAAGCTGTCCCCATAATCCTTGCCACCTATCATCCAGTTGTTGCCTTCCCCATCTTGAAAAATTTCTTCGCAATACAACTGATAGCCATAGTCAGGATGTACGGTCTCTTGCAGCACTTCACCATCTCCATTCATTCTCTGTATTCGAAAGGTACGAGTGTCCCAATTGTTGCTGCAAGCGAGGAATTCGCCATTTGGCAACGCTTCCAAGCACCGATAATAATATTCCGATGATTGTGCGATTTCCACAGGTTCTGTTTGCGCCCAAAGGCTGCCCGAAATGAAGCTGGCAACGAGGATTGCCAGAATGTTTCTTTTTTTCATTGTATTAAGATTTTGAATGAATAATGCTGCAAATTTCAGCAAAACAAACTATTCAAAAATATTCATTTTACGGGAAATGGATATTTTTTACTCCAACAAAAACACTGATTATCAGCAAATTGAAATTATTCAGCAAAAGACTGCTTCAAAATATCGTCCAAAACTGCGGAAAACGACTTGCTGTCGCACTGTAGCGTTTCGATGACGCGGTTGCGGCGGCTTCTTATGCCTTGGTAGGAAAGTCCCATGAGCCCGGCACGGTTTGCATCGCTGGTCTCAAACAGCGAGAGCAGGCAATATTCCACTTCGGCCTGCGAGTTCATGCCGTAAACATCGCGCAAAATGCTGCGGAATTTCGGGAAACACTGGTCGATGGCCTGCATCAGATCATCCCATTCCGTTGCCGAAAGTTGCATTTTCTGCCACAGCAAATCGTCGGGTGAAAGCTTCCGCAAGCAACGCCCGATGATGGTTCCGTAAATGGCGGTTTCGGCAAAACGAGCCTTGGCCTGAAGGCAAAGTTCGGTGGCATCAGGCTCGGCGGCAGGTTCGGTTTCAACAGGCTTTTCGGTTTTCTTTTTCCGCAAAGCCAAGGCAAGGACAGCCAAAACGATTACCGTCAAACCGACAAGCAGCCATTTTCCGCCCGTCCACGATGACTCTCTGGCTTCCTTTTCCTGAAGATAGATGGTGAAATCCTCAACAAAATCGCTTTTGGTTCTTCTATTCAAGGCGTTTTGGGTGTGGTCCTCGTTTGCAATGGCTAAATATGGCGCAGCGGAAACCGTATCGCCCAACTGCATATAGCAATCGGCGAGACCGTATGCCGAAACACATCTTGTGACTTCATCTTCCGAATTCAAGCCTTCTTTCAGGCAAACTATGGCGGTGTCGTATTTCCGTTCCACATAGTACACGAAGGCCATGTAATTCTGTGTTTCATAGTATATTCCCGACTTCTTAGGAGCAATTTCAACGGCTTTTTTGAAAAACAAAAGGGCGGAATCAAGGTCACAACTATGGCGACAAACATTGCCATATTCTGCGAACAGTTTTGCCGTTTCTTTCGGATAACGTTTCGCATCGGCAATGGCAAATCCCTTTTGGGCATAATAGCAGGCCGTGTCTTTTTCCTCAAAACTGGGTTTGCCTAAACGCTCGTAAGCGGATGTCAAATGAGAGCAACAACGGATCATCAGGGAAGTGTCGTTGCTACGAAAAGCATAATCCAAACTGCATTTAGCCAACTTTTTCGACAAAGGATATTGTCCAAAGCCATACATAATCCACGAAACCCTAAGATGAATCTTGCCGTACAACAGACTCACATCGGGATTGCGGTCATCGAAATGCGCGTCCAAAATTCGCAAAGCATTCAGGAAATCAGCCACGGCATCGTTACCCTTATTGCTTCTCCATTTACTGAGACCCATGAAATATTCGCTTTGCGCCTGCATCCAATAGTGGCGCAAAGTGTTGCCCGAAGCGTAGTATTGCCGCATTGCTGACAAGACACTGTCCAACGGGGCAAATTCAATCTCATAATCGAGAGCCGACGAAAGCGAGTCGACAAGACGCTTATATTCAGCATCTTGCTCAGAAACTGGCTCATACATAGCGGCATCCCTCGAGCAGGAGCAGCCCAAGGCCAAAAGGGATAATATGAAAAGCAGCTTGCGCATTTCGGGGGCAAAGATAAAAAAAACTTGGATATGATTTTTTAAAACGCCAATTGCCGCAAAGGAGCCATCAATGGACTTTATTTCCGGCAAAAAATCAAAAAATTTGGTAGAGGGATGGCACACCTCGCGTTCCTGCATAGCGATTTTGTCATTAAATGCCGTTGCTCCGATGTGACTTCAAAGGACAATCAGCATTGCTGCATCCTGAGCAAGAACTGCTTCCGCTATTTGTGCATCCTCCTTTGGCTTTGTTTTTCCGCATGAAAATCACGGCGAATATGGCCAATGCAAAGATGATGATGAGTATGACGAGGGTAGGGGTGTTCATAAAAAGATTCCTGCAATTGAGTAAGCAATCCAAGCGACAATCCAAGCCACGAGGCATTGGAATATCACCACGAAGAAGGCCCATTTGCCGCCTAATTCACGCTTGATGGAAGCAATGGTTGCCACGCAAG
>CALBNP010000202.1 GCA_937896505.1 uncultured Bacteroidales bacterium
TACCATCGGAGTTATAAAGGGCTTGGCAGTCGCCATTTCCCGTCCGATGGTTTAGGTTGCAAAAATACAATTAATCCCAATATCAGCATCATTTTTTTCAAATAATCCCAAAATCCCGACAAAATGAACTATCTTAGCATCTTGAAAACAGCGCAATCCATGGCATCACAAACCTTTGTAAACAAGAAACTTGAATTCGTCGAAGAGTTGGTACGCTTCACCGACTCCAACATTTTCCTGACAGGAAAAGCCGGAACGGGCAAGACCACCTTCCTCCGCAACTTGCAGTCGAAGACCTTCAAGCGCATCATCGTCCTTGCTCCAACGGGAGTGGCTGCCATCAACGCCGGCGGGCAAACCATACACTCGTTCTTCCAACTGCCTTTCGGGCCACAGCTTCCCGAAGATGCCGGTGCCAATGCATGGCGGCAAAACGCCAAGACCAGCACACTGGCATCGCAATTCCAGAAAATCAGAAAGAACAAAATCAACCTGATACGCAGCCTCGACCTTGTGGTCATTGACGAAATCAGCATGGTACGTGCCGATGTGCTCGATGCCGTCGATGCCGTGCTGCGTCGCGCCCGTCGGAGTTCGAAACCCTTCGGAGGCGTACAACTCCTCATGATTGGCGACGTCCACCAGCTGGCTCCCGTCGCGCGACCCGAAGAATGGAGCGTGCTTGCACCTTATTATAATACACCCTACTTCTTCGGCAGCCATGTCCTCCAAAAATCAAGCTACCTCTGTGTCGAGTTGGAGCATATCTACCGCCAACACGATGCCGACTTCATTACCTTATTAAATAAGGTGCGCAACAACCAGATGGATGCCCAATGCCTACGTCTCCTCAACCTTCGCTACCGTCCCGACTTCAATCCAAAAGACGAAGAAGGCTACATCACGCTGACTACCCACAACTACCAAGCCGACAAAATCAACGAATCGAAACTTGATGCCATCAACAGTCCAATGCTGCATTTCGAAGCCGAGATAAAGGGGACTTTCCCGGAGAACACCTACCCCACCAAGGAAACTCTCGAACTGAAAATCGGGGCACAAGTGATGTTCGTCAAGAACGACCCAAGCAGCGAGAAAACCTATTACAACGGGAAGATTGGCCAGCTGGTTGGCTATGACGAAAAAGATAGCTCACTGGATGTGAAATGCGACGGAGGAATCATCAGAGTGACACCGGTGGAATGGGAAAACAACGAATACACACTCGACCCCGAAACCAACGCCATCGAAGAAAAGACCATTGGCACCTTCAAGCAGATTCCGCTACGTTTGGCTTGGGCCGTTACGATTCACAAAAGCCAAGGCCTCACCTTCGACAAGGTCATCATCGATGCCGGGCAAGCCTTCGCGCACGGACAGGTTTATGTCGCCCTCAGCCGTTGCACCTCGCTCGAAGGCTTGGTGCTGAAGACGCGCATCCAACCCACCGCATTGGTTGACGACACCTCAGTAGATCAATTCGTTGGACGGATTCCCGAGTTGGAGCCGACCCAAGAAAAAGTAGATGACTTGCGTCATCAATACGAACTCGACACCATAAAGGAACTCATTGATTTCAATGGCATTTACCAAGATTTCGGAAGGCTCTCGAAGCATGTGCTGAACAACGACACCTTGTTTGAAGGAAAGATGATTCAAGACCTCTCGCAACGCAGGCAACGCGTCCACGAAGAACTTTGCAGCGTATCGCTGAAATTCGAAAGCCAGATTTGCAAGTTGCACGCCGAATGTGCGTCATGCGAGCAAAACGCCACACTGCAAGAACGTATCACCAAGGGAACGACCTATTTCAAGGAACGCTTGGGCGACATCACGAAAGGGCTCTTCGAACTGCCTTTCCAGACCGACAACAAGGCCGTCAACGAGCAAATCGTCGAAGCACTGAAGCTGCTGCAAGAAGACCTGTTCGTGAAGAACGCCTGCTTAGAAGCCTGCAAGGATGGTTTTTCGGTGACCAAATACCAAAAGACCAAATCGACAACAATTCTTGATGCCGAGAAAGACGCCAAGAAGAAAATCACCATTAAGGACGACACAATGGACCAAAGCTCGCTCTATAAAGCCTTGTCGGCATGGCGGCGCGGCTTGGCCGAAGAACTCGATGTCAGTCCATTCACCATTGCCCACAACACCATGCTCAAAGCCATTGCGCAAGAGTTGCCCACCAACCGCACCGCATTGAAGAAAATCAAGGGCTTTGGAGAGAAACGTGTGAAACTCTATGGTGCCGACATTATCAGCATCGTCTTGAAACATTCAGGTTTCAAACCCATAGAAAAACCTGAGCCAGAACCTGAATCGAAACCTGAGCCAGCGAAAGTGAAAGTCAGCACCTACGAGCAGACCCTTCAGATGCTTCAAAGCGGAATGACAGCCGAAGAAATCGCCGGCGACCGCCAGTTGCAACTTTCCACCATCCAAGGCCATTTCGCTCGGTTCGTCGGTCAAGGCCTATATGATGCCGACAAATTCCTCCCAAAATGGAAAGTCGAAGAGCTGAAAGACTATTTCGAATCGACAGGCGACCGAAGCGTTGCCACAGCGAAAGATGTGTTAGGCGATAGCTATTCTTTTGGCGAAATCCGCATCATGCTCGCACAACTCGACAGGGAGCATTTCTTCGAGAATTTGCCGCAAGATGATGAGGATTAACCTTTTAATTCGCTCACGGTTTTCACCACTTTGTATTCCAAATCCTCAAATTCCTTAAAGTGTGCTTTGCCGCATTTTATCTTTTGCTGTTCGCTTTCGCGAAGTTTGGATAAATCGACGGTTGGGGTATTCGTATCTTTGGTTTCGGCCACGAAATAAATGCGTTTGTCGTCTTCAAAGACAACCGCCCAATCGGGATTGTAATTTCCAATTGGAGTTGGGATTTTGAACCAATCGGGCAACTTGAAGTAGAATTTCACTTGCTCGCTCGATTCGCAGTCCTTGGCAAACTGGTTTTCAACCGATGAATCCAATGGGACAAAATCCTCGTAAATGGTCTTGTCGGAATCAGTTACCTTGAAAGTGTTGCTGTTCAGGTAGATTTCCAATTCCTGAGCCTCAAACAGCCTCATTTCGTAGGATTCATTTCCAATGCGTTGATACTTAATGCCGTCAATCATCATCGCGTAAA